>JAYVHJ010000425.1:0-9902 GCA_043771315.1 Raineyaceae bacterium | reverse complement strand
TTTTCTTCTCCAGTAACGGCATTATCATAAGTATAAATATTGCCATCACTGAACTTTACTTTAATGAAATCCTCTCCAATTTCGTATGATTCTATTCCTGATTTTCCGCCTTTATTTGTGTATGGTATCATTATTTTAGGGAATTATTAAGTGTTTTTCTAAGAGAATTTACTTACTTATCTAACTCAAATATAATAAGAATAAATTTATCTTCCAAATAAAATAAATACTAATTACGCAAACATTTTGCACCAAAAACGTCTTCAAAATGCCCAATAAGACTTTTTTCTACTTCTTTTAGTAGAATATCTTTACCTAATTCTTGTTTCATTGAAGTAACGGCTTTGTCGGTGATGCCACAAGGCACAATATTTTTAAAAAAACTTAAATCAGTATTTACATTGAGTGCAAAACCGTGCATTGTTACCCAACGGCTGGCTTTTACGCCTGCTGCACATATTTTACGTGGGTTTTCTGCGCCTTCTGTGTAGTCTAGCCAAACGCCTGTAAGACCTTCTATTCTACCGCCAGAAAGCCCAAAATCAGCAATAGTTTTGATAATTACTTCTTCCAAATTGCGCATATAGAGATGAATATCAGGCTTAAAGTTATCCAAGTCAAGGATTGGATAGCCCACTAGTTGCCCAATTCCATGATAAGTAATATCTCCACCCCTATTTATTTTATGAAATTCTATGTTTTGCATTGCAAGTTCTTGCTCTGAAAGCAACAAATTTCCCATTTTACCACTTTTTCCAATAGTATAAACGTCTTGATGCTCACACAACAGCAGATAATTAGTTGTAGGAATATCTGTTTGGTCATTTTTGTTAGCTATTTTTTGCTTTACAATAGGTTCAAAAAGACTTTCTTGATATTCCCAAGCTGCTTTATAAGACATTTTTGGCAAATTTTCTACTATGACTTTTTTATTCATACATTAAATTTTTGTATTTAACTCACAACTCATAATTCACAACTCATAACTCATTACATTCTTTGTCTAATTGCTTCATAAATAGCTACTCCAGCAGATACAGACACATTAAGAGAGTCAATTTTACCATACATAGGAATTTTCACTTTTATATCAGCCAATTTCATCAAATCACTAGAAATACCATCTTCTTCAGACCCCAACAATATGACTGTAGGCGCAGTAAAATCAGCTTGATAAATAAATTTTTCAGTTTGTTCGCTACACGCTACCACTTGCAAACCCATATATTGAAGGTTCATAACGGCACTATGTAGGTTTCTTTCACGACAAACAGGCACAAAATTAAGCCCACCAGCAGAAGTTTTCATAGCATCACTGTTGAGTTGGGCAGCATCTTTGATAGGTATCACAATAGCGTGAACACCAGCACATTCTGCAGTACGAGCAATTGCACCAAAGTTGCGCACATCAGTAATACGGTCTAAAACAAGAATTAAAGGCACTTTCCCTTGCTCAAATGTATCTGCTATCACGTTATCTAAAGAAGCAAAATTAACGGCAGAAACAAAACAAATTGCGCCTTGATGATTTTTTGAAGTAAGTTTGTCTAGGCGTTGCACAGGTACACGAGAATACGGAATACCACGTTCACGCAACAACAACAAAAGTTCTTTCATTATTTCAGAATCCTTGTCTGCATCTGTACTAAGCAGTAATTTGTCAATATCTTTACCAGATTTGATAGTTTCAATAATTGCACGAAGACCAAAAACAAACTCGTTTTCGTCATATTTGCGCATAGGTTTTTTGATGGGGTATTGTTTTCTTATCATCTCTTTGGTTGGTGAATTTTTGCTGTTGTTGGTTGTTAATTCAGGTGCAAATGTAGGTAATTTTAATGGCAAAAGCAATGTTGATAAGCGTGTAAAATCACTTAGTTTTAAAAGCTCAAAATTAAGCACTTGAAAATCTCTGCGCCGTCAGCTAAAGCAGACGGCAAAGATAAAAAAGTGAACGCAAATATCTTTTTCTGTTTTTTAGTATCCATTTGCCGTCTGCTTTAGCTGACGGTGCGGAAAACTATAAGTGCTTGATTATGCGCTTTTACAATATCTGAAAACTGGGGCAAGTCCAGTATAATTACTTGATAATCAAACAATAAAAAACCACTTTTACAAACACCCTAAACGCCCTCCATCAACAGGCAAATTGATGCCATTGATATAACCTGCACTTTCAGATGCTAAAAAAGCTACTGCATTGGCTATCTCCTCCGCTTGCGCAAAACGCCCTGCAGGTATTTCTGCAAGCATTTCTGCTGTGGCATCTTCCAAAGAAATATTTGTTTTTGTAGCTTTATTTTCCAAAATAGCCTCTAAACGCCCTGTTTGTGTCGCACCAGGAAGCACATTATTAACAGTAATTCCAAAAGGCGCAAGTTCTACGGAAAGAGTTTTTGCCCAACTTGCTACAGCACCACGAATAGTGTTAGAAACGCCCAAATTTTTTAGTGGTTGTTTGACAGATGTAGAAATGATATTAATGATACGCCCATAACAAGCATTTTTCATTCCATTAACGACTGCCTGCACAAGTATTTGATTACTAACAAGATGTAAATTAAAAGCACTCAAAAAGTCATCAGTATTTGCATCAATAGCTTTTCCTGCGGGAGGTCCGCCTGTATTATTAACAAGAATATGAATATGTTTTTTATTATAATTCAGGTAATTTTCTATGGCATTTTTGAGCATTTCAGGAGAAGAAAAATCAG
The DNA here is from genome assembly GCA_043771315.1 of Raineyaceae bacterium. Lineage (GTDB taxonomy): Bacteria > Bacteroidota > Bacteroidia > Cytophagales > Thermonemataceae > JANYGM01. Next base: position 7,188 of record JAYVHJ010000425.1, on the reverse strand, counting down.
CTACAATGTAACTATGTTCTTGCGCTTGTGAGGTATCTAACAGGCTTTTTGCCTCTAAAAGTCGTGTTTCATTACGAGCAATAAGCGTTACATTTGCGCCCAAAAGTGCGAGTTCTTGCGCTACGGCTTTGCCTATACCTTGCGTACTACCACATACAAGGGCATTTTTGTCTTTTAAAGATAAATTCATTTTTATATATGATAAAATAGTTATTTTTGCTTACAATATTAAGCAAAAAGCCTTAATTTTCCAAATTATTGGCAAAACAAGCCATAAAAACGAGGAATTTAGAACCTGCTTACCAGTCCAAAATGTAGCTTAGAGCGTGCTATATTGATATTTTCTGTATTGGATTGTCCTACCGCATACGCTAGCGTAAGTATGCCTGCACGAGTATTTAGGCTGATACCAAAACCTACACCCAAAGGCTTATCTGGTGTGTTTTTGCCCAAAATGCGTTGCTCTGTAAAAGCTTGGTCATAAAATAAGAAGAAAAATGAATTTTCTTCCCAAAAATAGCGGTATTCTAGCTTAGAAAGCACATAAGCAGACACAAAAAAGAAGTTTTGATTGTAGCCTCGCAAATTTTGCAAACCTCCCAAACGGTACAATTCATTGGCAAGAAGGTAATCATTAAAGAGTTTTTGGGCTGAAATCTGTGCTAAAAATACTTTTTTTGGTGAAAAACTTACATATTTTTCTGCTTGCAAACGAATATCTATTTGTGTGCTATTTTGAGGGATATTTTTGTAGCGTTCTGGTGAGAGTTGTGGATTAAAAGTAATGTTTTTTGTGCCTAAAAAACCTGTAAAACCTATTTTATAGCCATTTTTAGGGAAATAAAAGTCGTCAAGATTATTCCATTCGTAGCCCAAGCCATAATTTAAAAAACTTGTACCAGCCAAAGAAATATCATCTTTGTTTTGTTGTCCAAACCCTAGTTGTGAGGTGCGAAGACCAACAGAAAAATTAAGTTTTCCTAAGTTATTAAAATTGTACGAAACCAAGATTTGCCTATTGATATTGATAAAAGTTGTATCTTCTCTCAAAAAATTAAAATTACCTTGCACATCAAACGCAGACCCAAAAAGCACAGGATAGCGGTATTCTATGTTTAAAAGCGTATTTGAAGGCTTTAATTGTTGAAATTCTGCTTCAAAATGTTGCCCAGTACCAAATAAATTACGTAGTTTTAGGCTTAATTGCCCTGTGAGAAGTAGTTTATTTGGCTCAACTTCATTAGGCAAAAAACCTATAATTCCATCAATTTGGTTGCTTTTTTGCTGATTAGCATAAATTTGCGGACTTGCGTTATTGGCATCAAAATTAACTTCTGTAGGTTTTGTGAGTGTAATAAAAGGCAAACGCTTTAAAAGATTATCTATTTTGTTGATTTTCTGTTGGTTATAAAGATTTCCACGCTTTATTTGAAGGTATTTGTATAAGAATTTTTTACTAATTTTGAGGTTTCCACGCAAAGCAATAGTATCAAAAGCAATGGCATTACCACTTTCATAATGAAGTTTGGCAAACACTTTATTATGGTTATCTTTTTGATTATCAATAATTTGCAAGCTATCAAATTTTATTTTAGCAAAAGGATAACCTAAATTTTCACTTGCAGAGAGAATTTTATTTTGAAGTTTTTTTGTTTTTTGCACAGAGAAAGGCGTATTTTGAAAAAATTTATCTCTAAAATCAATGGCTAACTGAATATCTTTTGGCAAATTTCCTGCGGAAAGTTTGCCCCAAATAAATTGTTTTCCAACGAAAATAGTTGCTTTTAGTGTATCAGAAGCACTTATATTATTGTTTTTAAGGGATTTTATAAAAATTGTTTCTTTCAAAAAACATTCTAAAAAGCCATCTTCTTGCAAACTTTCTATTAGCAAAACTGTTTCTTTTTTAGCAGAAATTGTATCAGTAAAATTTTTCCTAAAATTGTACTTCTCAAAGATTTTACTTTGATTATTTTCGTCTTTTATTGATAAAAAAACTGTATTTTGTGCAACAGCAGAAAAATTTAAAATTATAGTAAATATTACAAACATCAACAGAATATATTTTTTGCTGGTAACTCTTTGTTGGAAATCAAAAAAACCTAGTCGTAGTGTCCCACTACGACTCAAAAAGTGCATTGAGCGTCCCGCTCCTGTATTTATTGCAGCTTTTAAAAAACAAGCGGGACGCTTGAATACATTAAATAGGTCGTAGTGAGACACTACGACCAGAAAATCTCGTACTTCGTACCTCATACCTCAAACTTCAAAATGGCTGGACTTTACATTCATATTCCTTTCTGCAAACAAGCGTGTTTTTATTGTGATTTTCATTTTTCTACTAATCTAAGTGCCAAAACAGAGCTTATAAAGGCTATTTGCCAAGAAATTGATTTGCAAAAAGATTATCTTCCACAAAAAACGCTCCAAAGTATTTATTTTGGTGGTGGCACGCCCTCACTATTGTCAGAAAATGAGCTTTTAATGATATTTGAGGCTATTTATGCTCATTTTGATGTGGCAAAAGATGCTGAAATAACGCTAGAAGCAAATCCTGATGATTTGAGCCTAAAAACCCTCCAAATGTTGCGTAAAACGCCTATTAACCGCCTTAGTATTGGTGTGCAAAGTTTTCATAATGCACATTTGCAGGCAAGCAATAGGGCGCACAACGCCCAAGAGGCGCAAATAAGCATTAAGCAAGCACAAGATATTGGTTTTCAAAGACTTAGTATAGATTTAATGTATGCTTTTCCTACTGAAAACCATAGCCATCATATCCTAGAAAATGACTTAAAACAAGCGGTTTCAATGCAAGTTACACATATTTCTGCATATTGCCTAACCATAGAGCCTAAAACAGTGTTTGGAAAGCGTGTAGAACGTAATTTGATGAAAGAAATTGATGAAGATTTTGCAGCAGACCAGTTTGATATTTTGATAAAAAGCCTCTCTACACACGCCTACGAGCAATATGAGATTTCTAATTTTTGTCAAAATGGGCATTATGCTGTTCATAATACCAATTATTGGCGTGGTGAGCCATATTTGGGCGTTGGAGCATCTGCACACTCCTTTAATGGTGATTCTAGGCAGTTTAATATCAGCAACAACCAAAAATATATACAAGGAATTGCAAAAAGTACAAAAAATAGCATCTATTGCGCTGAAATAGAGATTTTGTCTGCAAAAGACAAGATAAATGAATATATTTTGACGACTTTGCGCACTATTTGGGGTTGTAGCATAGATAAAATAAATACTATCACTACAGAAAATAATCTTGCTGATTTTCAAGAGATTAACCTCCAAGCTATTGCTAATTACATCAAAACTGGGTTACTTTCTAAGCATCAGAATACATTAACACTTACAAACAAAGGTAAATTTTTTGCAGATAAAATTGCATCTGATTTGTTTTTTGTATAGAAACTATTTAAAATAATCCATTTGTTGCAATAGGTGCGCCTATTGTGTATTTTTTTATGAAACTCTTTTCTGTAATTTTCAATAATAAAACGTATTTTTTTGACCCCAAAAAACCGCTTAATTTGGCTATTGAGTTGGTGGCAGGCAACGAAAATCCTAACTGTTATTATGCTGAAAATCCCGTTTTTGAAACCATAAAAGCTGACAATTTTATTGGAAGTGTGGCACAAGGAGGAAGTTGTAATTATCAGAAAATAATGCTCACACCACACGGAAACGGCACACATACAGAATGTTATGGGCATATTTCTACTGACGAAAACGCAACAGTAAGTAAGTGTTTTAATGAAAATTTGTTTGTAGCGCAACTTATTACGCTTACGCCAAAAGTTCAAGAAAATAATAATTTTGGTACTGATTTTGTAGTTGGTTTTGAAGATTTTTTGTTACAAATAAAAGATAAAAATATTTCTGAAATAGAGGCAATTATTATACGCACTTTGCCAAATAGCATAGAAAAAAAGATAAAAAAATATTCTGATACCAATCCGCCTTATCTTGATAGTCGTATTTGTAAGTATCTAGCAGACAACAATATAACGCATTTATTACTAGATTTGCCTTCCGTAGATAAAGAAGTTGATGGCGGAGAACTAAAAGCGCATAAAGCATTTTGGCAAATATTTGATAATCAAATAGATAAACAACATAATATTCGTAAGAATGCAGGAATTACAGAAATGATTTTTGTAGATAATGAAATAAAAGATGGTTTATATTTGCTTGATTTACAAATAATTAGAATAAATATTGATGCAGTTCCCAGCAAACCAATTTTATATGAATTGTATCAATAAAATAATTGTGAATTAGGAATTAATACAGAAATACAATTAAGTACAATTTTTTACAAAATAAAAATTGTACTTTTATAAAAATATTACAAATTTTTCTTAAATTTGTGGAAACTATCAAAACTATGACAACAGAGCAGAAAAAAGCAATGTTACTATTAAAATCAGTTATTTTTCATTATCACGGACTTGATAATGATGAAAAACAGATATTAGAAGATTATGCAAAAGAAATAGACGCATCAGAAGAACTTATCTGGGCGAATGATTTTGTTCAAAAAGATTATTATACCGCCTTTGAGCGTGCTAGAACATATTTGGCTGAAATTGTTGCACCTTTTGATAAAGAAACAAAACTTTCTTACCTAAAAACAGTCTGGGACACCAACTCTTCAAAAGGTAGCGTCAGTGAGATAGAAGCAACAGCAATGCTCAAATTAGCCAAAGATTGGCACATACAAACGGAACTTATTATGTTTGTGCGTAGCAAACACGTAGTGTCAATTACAAATTAAAAATCACATTAATTGCTTCATAATCAGTATAAAAGTTTTCTAAATATCAAATATTTGGAAAACTTTTTTTCATAAAATCAAAAAAAAATAAAAAACTCCAAAAAAATACATCTTTATTTCTTAAAAAAACGTACATAAGTTTTAAGAATTGTACCAAGATAAATATCAATTACAAAAAAATAAAAAATAAAAATAAAAATTCTATACATTTATTTGATAAAAATTGGTACTTTTGCTTATAAATATCAGATTGAACAACAAGCAACTGCTTGAGATATACACCTTAGACTTTATGAAGAGAAATTATCTTATATATTTTGTTTTATTTTTATGTTTGATGAATTGTAGGAATGCAGTCGCTCAAAGCACTTTCTTCTCACAATTTCATCAAACTCCTGCCCTTACAAATCCTGCTATGGTTGCTGGAGATGATATTTTTGCTATTTCTTTCCTCAATAGACAGCAAAATATTGGTATTGGAGCGTTCACCACGCAAACACTTTCTGTCAAATATCCGCTTATTGGCAAATACTCGGGCAAACGCTGGGGTGGTGTAGGCGGAATGTTGCTTAATGATGCCGCAGGGCAAGATAAAGTAGTGAAAACGGTGGGTGGTGCTGCTAATTTTGCCTATAGTCGTCCCCTAAAAAATAATATGTATATTGCTTTGGGAGCGCAGGTTGGCTATTTTCAACGTAGTTTAGACCAAACAAAACTCACCACAGGCGCACAATGGACAGGCTCTGCCTTTAATCCTGCCTTGCCTATTGGTGAGAATTTTACAAGTCTAAGTAAAGGCTTTTTGAGCATAGAAACTGGGCTTTTCTTTCATCAAGAAGATACTTTGCGCAGACAACGCTTTTATGTGGGCATCTCTGGAAGACAACTAAATCAGGCAAATACCTCGTTTACACTTACTGAAAGCAAACTTCCTATTGTGCTTGTGGGTACAGCAGGTGTGAGAGCATTTCAGAATGATAATATTTCTGTTTTTCCTAATGTGCGTGTTATTCAACAAAACAACGTAAATCAGTTTAATGTTGGTTCTGCTTTTAAATATCATTTTGGGCAAAATACAGATGAAAACAATTTCTTTACAGAAAATACCATTGCGCTAAATGCTTGGTATTCTGTTAATAATGCTGTTATTGGTGGTGTAGAACTGAATTTGAAACGCTTTGCTTTGGGCGTTTCTTATGATTTTAATTCTACTAATCCTAAAAATTTGGGAACATCTTTTGGGGCATTGGAGGTAATGGTTTCATATAGAAAAGATTTGGGCTACAAACATAAACCAAAAGAAAAAGAAATTGATTCTACAGAAATTAAGAAAAAACTTTTGTTGAAGAAAAAAGCGGTTTTCTCTACGGATAGTACTACGCAATATGCAGAAAAAGATGAAACTAATAGTACATATCAGACGACAGATACAGAGTTTAGTTTAGTGAATAGAGGTGTTTTGTTCCCTTACAAACGTACAGATTTGAGTCCGTCAGCCAAGATTATGCTGAATAAACTCATAGCAACAATGAAACTTCACCCAAATATTAACCTAGAAATCTCTGGACACGCTTGTAATACAGGTACGGCAGTAGAAAATCAGAAAATATCAGAGGGACGTGTAGAGGCTATTTATGATTATTTCTTATTTAATGGAATTAGCCCTGAAAGGCTACTTCTCAAAGCATATGGGGATAAAAAACCTATTACATCAAACGACACAGAAGCAGGCAAAATCCGCAATAGACGTGTGGAATTTAGGGTAATTAAAAAATAAAAGCCCCCTAGCCCCCAAAGGGGAACAAATACCACAAAATGTATAAACAATTTTTGTTAAGGTTTTGTTGAGTAAGTAGAAAAAACTTCACGAAAAATTTTAGTTTTTCGTGAAGTTTTATAGTTTTTAATTTTAACTTTTTTATGAAAAAAAATATTGCCATTTTATTGATATTGAATGTTCTAACTATTTTTTCAATCATCTTTTTAAGTTCCTGCAAAAATAATGACAAACTTCCTATTTTGGGTTATAAAGAAACCAAAACAGAGTGGAAAGATGGGAAAGCACAACTAGATACTATTTATCATACTATTTCACCGTTTTCGTTTGTTAATCAAGATAAAAAAACGGTTACGGAGGCAGATTTTAAAGATAAGATTTATGTGGTGGATTTTTTCTTTACTTCTTGTCCTACCATTTGTCCCAAAATGAAACAACAACTTTTGAGAGTTTATGAGAAATTTGAGAAAAATGATAATATTCTTATTCTTTCGCATAGTATTGACACTAAAAATGACACCATTGAAATTTTGAAAGATTATGCTACTCGTTTGAAAGTAAAAAGCCCTAAATGGCAGTTTGTAACAGGAAAGAAGGAAGATATTTATAAAAT
>JAYVHJ010000424.1:0-8739 GCA_043771315.1 Raineyaceae bacterium | reverse complement strand
GAATATAATTGTGATAATTTTATACAAAATTACAAAAGATACGCAATATTTTACATTGTTATATTTCTATAAGATAGTTTCTAAACATACTCTAAGAAGTGAGTATAATAGAATTATTAAAATAAATATCAATGGGAAGTAGCGCAAATAGGTTAAGGAAAAAATGGCAGGATTATAATGGGAAAAATGCAAGTACGGCTGAACATAGTTTTTTTGAAACTTTCCAAATATTATTTGCTGATACAGAATATTCTATAAAAAGAAGTCCAAATGATTTTAAAGATTTATATGTTGATGTAGAATTAACAGAACAAGAAATCTCCGAAATTTATAACCCCACCATACCTATTACTAGACACGGTGTCTTTCCAGATTATGCCTTGACAAATAACCAAGCTAATAAAACTATTTATGTTGAAGTGAAAAGGCAAGATGGTTGGGTTGAAGGAGGCACCAGGTCAGATGGTAGAGGAAATGCCCACGAACGCTCTTGTAAATTTTTTACACCAGGCTTACAAAAAAAGCTAAGAACGCAAGGGAACTTAGCTGAAAATGTTTTACCTTTTTGGGTTATTTTTATAGGTGATATTACTCGTGACCCTTGCAGAGTTAGAGAAATAAAATTATGGTATGAAGGTATATCAGAACACTATTTTATGTGGAGAAATCAACAAAATTCTAAGCCAATTATTGAGCATTTCTTAGCTTATATAAAACCCTTAATTGACTAAGGGTTTTTCCATATCCTCAAATTCTTCTCTAACATCTAAGCCCCAAACGTCCCAATTATCAGGTTTATGTCTTGCAAATAGTTCTATTTTCTCTTGTGTAGGGAACATCCTCTCAATAGCTTTTAGAACCTCTTTTGGTTTTTTGCTATGATTACCTCTAAAAGCTCTTACTAACTGCTTTTCATTTCTAGTTCCTCTTGGTGTAGGTATTCGTCCTTTTTTAAAAACTAAGCACATTTCACAATATGAAAGCGTGTATTGACCAGGGTTATGAACCATTTTATCCCATACAAAAGCAACTGTTCTAAACTGAAATCCCCAAGCCTTGCCTAACTCTATGCCTTGCTCTAAATGTGGGCTTGTTACCCACATAAACAACAAGCAATCATCTTTTGCAATTTCTTTTATTGGTATTTTTTTTAGTTCACTTGTTTTTACGGTTGGATATTGAAAATTCGCAGCACTAATAAAAATATTTTTCTCCCAATTTGTATTTATATCTTTTTTCCCACTTTTATCAAATTGCATCTTTCCGCCATAATCCCAAGGTGGGTCGCAATAAATTATATCATAAGTTTTTTCAGGCAAGTCTGGATATAAACTTGGTAAATCATTTCTTACAGTTCGTCTTTTTTGTTCAGCATCATAAATACGGTAACCACTTATTTTTTTTCTAGCCTCACTTTCAGCTTCTGTTTCGTAATCTTCAAATAGTTTTAGGATTTCCATATTTATTTTAATTTTATATTGTAGATTTTACACTTCACAAAGATAAAGAAAAAAACTATTTTCTTACTAAAAATTTATATTCAACTATTTTTAATACTACACAAATTTCTTAATAATCTCTTCAACACTTAATTTTTCCTGTGTTCTTGCGTTCATATCCTTGAAAGTGAGGATATTAGATTGCACTTCATCTAAACCAATCATTAGCATAAACGGAATTTTCTTGGCGTTGGCGTATTTTAGTTGTTTTTCTAATTTGAGCGTTTGCGGATAAATTTCTGCATTTATTCCTGCATCACGTAGCGTTTTAAGCGTTTTGAGAGCATATTTTTCAGCATCTGCCTCAAAGTTGGCTATCAAAATTTGCGTACTTGCACCATCTTGCGCAGGAAACAACTCAAATTCTTCCAAAACATCATAAATTCTATCCAAGCCAAAAGAAAAACCTACACCAGCCACATCTTTTAGCCCAAAACTACCTGTCAAATCATCATAACGACCGCCACCACTAATGCTCCCAATAGCCGTATTTTGCACTTTTACCTCAAAAATTGCCCCTGTGTAATAAGACAAACCACGAGCAAGCGTAATATCAAGCATTACATTATTTTCTGTTGCTGATTTGTCTGTGAAACTTTCCACATATTCAAACACTTTTTCTATCTCCAAAATGCCTTGTAAGCCTGTATTAGAGGTTTTTAAGAATTTTTTAAGAAAATCTATTTTTTCTGAATTATTATTTGTAGTTGTATTAAAAGAAAAAATAGGTTTGATTTTTTCAATGGCATCAGCAGAAAAACCACGTTCTAGGAGTTCTTGTATCACTTTTTCCTCTCCAATCTTATCTAATTTGTCAATAGCCACACATAAATCTGTTTCTTTGCCCAAAACGCCCCCAATTTCTGCAATCCCTGCCAAAATTTTGCGGTTATTGATTTTAATTTGATAAGCATTTGGTTCGTTTAGTTGAAGTTTTTGCAAAACTTCATTCATCATCAAAATAATTTCTGCCTCACAAATAAGTGAACTAGTACCAACTACATCAGCATCACATTGATAAAATTCTCTATAACGACCACGTTGGGGCGCATCTCCACGCCAAACAGGTTGTATTTGGTAGCGTTTGAAAGGATATGAAATAGTATTTTGGTTCATCACTACGTAGCGAGCAAAAGGCACAGTGAGGTCGTAGCGCAAACCTTTTTCCGAAATTTTTAAGGCAAAGGCTTTTGAGCCTTTTGTAGCATCTTCTGCACGAGTTTTACTCAAAAAATCCCCAGAATTAAGAATTTTATAAAGTAATTGGTCTCCTTCTTCTCCATATTTTCCCATCAAAACAGACAAATTTTCCATTGCAGGCGTTTCTAAGGGCATAAAACCAAATTTTTTGAAAACAGATTTGATAGTGTCAATGATGTAGTTGCGTCTAAGCATCATTTCAGGCGAGTAATCACGTGTGCCACGTGGAAGCGTTGGTTTCATTTAGTTTTTTATTGGGATATTTCAAACCGCAAAATTAGCAAAAATCAACAAAAAATACAAGATTTTTGTGTTTAAAAACTTAGTTTGTGGTTTATTGGTTAGATTTGTAGGAAATTATCACCAAAAAACAAAAAACTTATGTCAAAAATCCTCATTACAGGCGGTAGTGGCACAGTAGGCACTCGCCTAACGGCTTTATTACTGCAAAAAGGTTATGAAGTGGCACATTTGAGCCGTTCAGACAAAAATGCTACTCCCAACGTAAAAAACTATGTTTGGGACATCAAAAAAGGCTATATTCAGCCAGAAGCCTTTGAAAATTTAGATTATATTGTGCATCTCGCAGGCGCAGGCGTAGCTGATGAGCGTTGGACTGACGCACGCAAGAAAGAGATTTTGGAAAGTCGTACACTTTCTACACAACTACTTTATAATCAACTCAAAGAAGCAAAAACATCTTTAAAAGCCTTTATTTCAGCTTCTGCTATAGGAATTTATGGTTTTGATACTGGTAACCAGTTACTTACAGAAGAAAGCCCAATATCCTCACAGTTTTTGGCTGATGTCGTCAAAAAATGGGAAGAAGAAGTCCAAAAAATAGCCTCTATTACTAACTCAAATGGTATTTCAACTGCTATTAGGGTAGCAAAATTGCGTATTGGAATTGTTTTGAGCAACAAAGGTGGCGCACTTGTGGAAATGGCAAAACCTGTACGTTTGTTTGCAGGTGCAGCACTAGGCACAGGAAAACAATATTTATCTTGGATTCATGTTGATGATTTGTGTAAAATGTTCGTTTTTGCTATAGAAAACGACAATATTTCAGGAGAATACAATGCCGTTGGTGTGTCTGCAACCACAAACGAAATCCTTACAAAAGCTATAGCTAAAGCGTTAGACAAACCACTTTTTTTGCCTAATGTGCCTGCATTTGCCCTAAATCTTATTTTGGGAGAAATGGCAGGAATGGTTTTGGGTGGCAATAATGTTTCTTCTGAAAAAATCCAAAAAGCAGGTTTTAAGTTTGATTATACAGATTTGGATATTGCCGTAAAAAATTTATTGCAATAAAAAGGCTAACTTTCCGAAAGTTTTTAAGTTTTTGAACATAAAAAAGCCCTTATCTTTTCAGACAGGGCTTTTTCTGCATTTGTTTAACTTTCTTTATTGAATTTTGGTCAGTTTCGTTAGAAACCTGCTAAAATTATTTTGCTGGTTGGCAAAGGCTGATAACTTTAAGGATAGATTCTTGAGCAAACTCAGTGTTCATCATATCTTTAACTTCTTTGTTTTCTGCTACCCAAAATGCTTTATCACTAGCTTTAGTAAAATTAGTTTGAAAATGTTTTACTTGTTCAGTCAAAAACGTGTTCAAATCATCAGTAGATTTCACGTTAGCAACACGCATCAAAGATTCAAACCAGTTTTTAGCTAAATCTTCTTGAGCAGTGATAGTAGCTTTCATAAAGTCTGGAGCTGCATCAAAGTTGATAGTTTTTTTCAAGTTTGTAGCTGTTTCTTCCAATGTAGTTTTAACTTTAGTTAGCATTTCAGTGCTAGACTCAGTCATTTTGTTCATTGTTTCAGTTGCCATTTTAGTCATAGCGTCTGTGTTTTCTGTTACTGTTGTGTTAGCTGATTTAGTAGCCATAGTTGTAATTATTTTGGAGTTTGAGTTTTTTTAGTTTTTTTGTTTGGGTTAGGTTTTGGTTATTTTCCTTTCCCAACGACACAAAGGTAATAGGTTAGTATCAGAAATAAAACTTTTTTTAGAATTATTTTTGAAAATAATTGCTATTTTGGCTCTCCGTAAGACTTTTTTAATTTGGAATAGGATTATTCCAAGAAAAAAATTAGTCGGCATACCGCTTATTTACATATTGATATTACGCATTTATTTTTAAAAATAATTTTTAAAATAATTTTTATTTTGTAAAAATTCTAAAAAAATACACTTTATTTTGCTAACTTGTATTTTTATAGTTTTTTTAGTAAAAAACCATAAAAACAGGAAAAATCTAAAAATAATCCTAAAAAGATTTGCAAAATTGTACTTTATAAAGAGAAATGTAAGATATTTTTTAATAAAAGACAAAAATAAACCTTGTGCTTTATGTGCTGCATTTACATTAAATTGGGGGGAAATACTATCTTTGTAACCAACTTAACCATTTATTTATGCTAAGTATTTCAGAAAGAATACTAAAAGATTTATACCCATTTGTTAATAATATGGGCAATAGGCTATTTATTTTCTTATTTTTCTTGTTTTTTTCTGTATTTTTTTGCTCTAAAAGCCTTTTTAGTCAAAATTATACTTATCAAAACTATAATATTCAGCAGGGTTTGGCTGGCTCTGTGGCGTATGGAATGTTGCAAGACAAAGAGGGTTTTATGTGGATAGCCACAGAAACTGGGCTTAGTCGCTTTGATGGCACACATTTTCGTACTTTTACTACAGCTGATGGTTTGCCTGACAATGACATTATGAGTGTTTTTGAAGACTCAAAAGGGAGAATTTGGATACTTTCTTTCAAAAATAAACTTTGTTTCTATCAAAATGGCATTTTTCATACAGAAGAAAACACGCCTTGGCTCAAAATAGCCCTTCCTAGCCCACCTTTGCATATAATAGAAAACAAAGAGGGTAATTTGTTACTACGAACAGCACAAAATAATAACAGCCTTATTATCACTATTGATAATAATAATAATAGTAAGATTTATCATCAAAATTATTTATTGAAAGAAGTAGCTAAAATAGATACTCTAGGGTTACAAAGAGAGATTTATTTTAATGCCACCTTAAGCCTTAAAAACGGTTTTATTATTAATGTTGGAAACAAATATTTCCTATTTCACGAAGGAAAGATTTTGGCAAGAAAGTTTGAATTTGCTATTGAAAAAACTATTGCTGTTAATATTTCACCCAATTATTTTGTTTATCAAGAAAGAATAAAAAATAGCCTAGATAATAAAAGTTGGTTTCACATAACGGCATTGCAGAACCCTAATATTCATAAAAAAATACTCATTCCTTCTGATATTATCAATATACAAATTTTAAATAATTTAATATTTATCAATACTAGCAATGGTAGTTATCAGTATGATTGGGATAAAAACAAAATAATACATCATTTTTTACCTGATAAAAGTATTTTGAATGTTTATCAAGATAAAGAAAATAACTTTTGGTTTTCTACTAGAGGAAATGGTATTTTCAGATTGCAATCTTCACTAATTGCAAGTTTTGATGAAAAGTTTTTTGATATCAAAGATGTACAGGTATTTCATTTACAAAGAAATAAAAATAAACTTTGGATAGCGAGTAGTAATGGCAAAATTTTTTCCATAGATTATGCAAAAAACAATAATTTAGATAATTATAAACTACCTGCTGAAATAATGCAACATGTAAGTCGTGTACCTTATTTGCATTTTTTATCAGATAAAAAAATAATTGCATTTTCTAATATGAAAATATGGAAAATAGATACAAAGTCAAAAACGTATATTGATGATGATATGAATATAGGTATAGGAAAACTTAAGGGTTTCCCTAGATTCCCTTCTATCAAAGATATTAGTATCATAAATAAAGATAGTCTTTTAATTGCTGCTGCTGATGGGATTCATTCTTACCAATTTCCTAAAAGTCAACTTAGTCTATTTATTGTAAAAGAACGCACAACCTGTAGTTTTTATAGAAATGATAGCCTTTTTTATGGTACAATGCAAGGTTTAAAACTGCAATTATCCAATAAAAAAAATATTATTTTAGTGGATAAAAACAAACTACTTACAGAAAAATTTACGGATATTGCTCAAGATAAAAATCAAAATTTATGGCTTTCTAGCTATAATAGTGGCATTATTTGCATCAAAAATACCAAAGATAAAAACGAAATAATACACCATATTACAGAAAAAAACGGCTTGACAAGTAATATTGCTCGTTGCTTGTTTGTACAAGGTGATACTATTTGGGTGGGTACAAACAAAGGATTAAATAAAATCACTTTTCAGAAAGAAGATTTATCTCAAAAACCTATTATACAGACAATCAGGGCAGAAGATGGCTTGGTTTCTGATTATATAAACACTATTTTGGTGCAAAATGATACTGTTTATGTAGGCACACCTGAAGGAGTAAGCTTTTTTCATAAAGATAAGTTTTTCAAAACCTCGCCTTGTGTGCTTAAAATCCTCTCTCTTAAAATTTCTAATAATGAAAACAAACTGGTAGAAAAATATTCACAAGAAAAATCAACAAACAAAAAAATAGCCCAAAACTACGAACTAAGCTACAAAGAAAATAATATTGTCATTAATTTTGTGGGGCTTTCGTACCGTTCTGGTGGGCAAATTAAATATAAATTCCGTTTAAATACTGGAAATAAAATTATGGATAATTGGCGAGAAACAAAAAATACTTCTCTCTCTTTCAGTGCTTTAGCTCCTGATGATTATTATTTGGAAATCATTGCTATCAACAAATTTGGCATAGAAAGTGAGAAAATAGCACTTAATTTTAGTATAAAACCTACTTTTTGGCAAACTTGGTGGTTTTTTGTGGTACTATTTTTGCTAGTAATTGCGCTCACTACGTGGGTTATTATCTCTCGTGTGCAAGTAGTACGCAAGCGTGAACAAGCGCAAATCCGCCTAAAACAGCAAATGCTACAAAATGAAGAGGAAATGCTACAAACAGAACAGCAACTTTTGGAGGCAGAACAAAAAACCTTGCACGCAAAAGAAGCTATGCTCCAAACAGAGCAACAACTGCTTAGAACACAAATAAATCCACATTTTTTGTTTAATTCTCTTGCAACAGTTCAAAATTTTTTCTTAAATAATGATACCAAAAACTCCGTTTTGTATCTTGGGAAATTTGCTAAACTGATGCGACAAATTTTAGAAAATTCTAGGGAAAACCTCATTAGTTTGCATAGTGAGATAGAAATGTTGGAAAACTACCTTGATTTGCAGAAAATACGCTTTTCAGGAAATTTTGATTATACTATTTTGCTTGATGATGATTTGGACAAATATTACACCCAAATTCCGCCAATGCTGGCACAACCTTTTGTAGAAAATGCCTTAGAACACGGTTTTTCTCACAAAAACGAACACGGTTTCTTAGAGATTTCTTTTAGAATAGAACAAGAAAACAGAGAAAAAATGTTGGTCTTGGAGATATTAGACAATGGCGTTGGGCTAGAACTTTCAAAAGAATTACGTTCTGAAGCAAAAAAAGAATATAAATCTTTAGCACTTACCATTACGCAGGAAAGATTGGAACTTTTGAGTAAAAAATTCTCAAAAAAATGCTATCTTACAATCAAAAATAGAGAAAATACAATACACGAGATAGCAGGCACTCACGTTAAAATATTTTTACCACTAATAAATGAATAATAAATAATTGCAACTTTTTAATTGTGAATGAATACAAAACATTGATGCAATAATTATAATTATTGTATCAGCACATTTTGTTACCATATATGCTCTAATTTTTCATGATTTGTAGAAACGCAAACTACGGAAATTTTACGAAGAATAAAATACTGTACTTAGACCATTTCATTTATTTATGATAAGTATTTCAGAAAGAATACTAAAAGATTTATGCCTATTTATTGATAATATTGGCTGTAGGCTGTTTATTTTCTTGTTTTTCTTATTTTGTTCTGTATTTTTTTGCTCTAAAAGCCTTTTTAGTCAAAATTATACTTATCAAAACTATAATATTCAGCAAGGTTTGGCTGGCTCTGTGGCGTATGGAATGTTG
>JAYVHJ010000423.1:0-14268 GCA_043771315.1 Raineyaceae bacterium | reverse complement strand
TTTTTATAATTCAGCTAGTGAAGGTTTTATTTGGGACGGAACAAATTACAGGTTCAATCCAGCTGCTGTATTCATTCCTACAGGTAATAGTTCTGTTACTATTAATGTCAGAATGAATGCTTGGCTTCCTTTTAGGTATTATTTTACAAGTGTAACTGTTTTTAGAAGTCCTGAATTAGATATGAATTTGGTGGATAATACCATTTTTTGTACCGCAAATGCTAATACACTTATTACGCCAACACTTTCAGGATTTCCTAATAGTGGCATTGTAATGGAGTATAAATTACAATCACAAACTGCGGCCTCTTATGCTGTACTTCCAGGGGGCATACCAAATACTATTGTACCTTCACTTTTTGGGGTGGGTGATTATGATTTGCGTATTTCTTATACACAAACAGTTGCGCCATTTTGTTCAAATACATTAGTAAGAAAATTTCGTATCAAAGCTAATCCTATGCCAACAATGTCAGTAGAAAATAGCTTCAGTGTACCAATTCTTAGTGGGGGAAAGGCTTGTGTGGGTAGTAGCATCAACTTTATTACTACGGCATCTTTTGTGGGGGGAACTTATACTATTTCAAAACTTTCTGGAGGAATAGTAACAAGTGGCGCAATTACTACATCAGTTAGTATTACTCTGCCAACTATTCCAGATGTTTATACAATTACGCTTTCTTATACAGATAATTATCCAACGCCATTTCCGTCAGGAAATTGTACAGGTGTATCTGCGCCTTATGTAGTGAATATTATTGCTAACCCAACGCCTAGTTTTACCTTTGCAAGTGCAGCAACTACTTTGGCTCTTTGTGAAGGGGTAAATAATTTTACACTTTTCCCTGTTGCGCAAGCTATACCAGGAACTGGCTCATATAATATCAAAAAAGTAGGTCTAGTAAGTGCAGGCGGGAATTTTAGTACAAATACTTTTAATATTGCTACTGATTTTAACTCATTTACAGGCACAGGAGCAGGAGATTATGCCATTACTTATACTTATACCTACAATGCAGCTAATGGTGGTTGTATAGGTACAAGTTCTCCTTTAATACTAAGAATAAATCCAAAACCTGTAATAGATTTTGTATTTTCTACGTCAGAAATTTGCAATAGTCCTACCAAAACTATTATTACTGTTGCACCTAGTCTAAACGGAATTTTTGGAGCTATTACGCCAGCTTCGGGCAAATTGCGTATTTATGATGTTTCTAATACTTTACTTTTGCCTGTAACTGCAGGCGTTTTTGATATTAACTTAAATATTGCAGCGTTTAATTTAGTTTCATCACAGATAAATCCATTAGCAATTACGGAGTTCAAGGTAGAATTTGAATACCAAGATGCAAATACTTGTATCAATATTACAACACCAAGAAAGAGTTTTTATGTAAATCCGTTGCCACTACCAACTATTTCTTTTGCTAGTGTAAGTGATTTTTGTAAAGGGGATATAACAAGTGCCACTTTTACTGTTAATGCGACAGGCGGAACAGTAGGTGTTTTTGACGGAACAAGGGGTTTTATTACAATAAGACCAAATGGTGCTAGTGTGCCTGCAACAGTTGGAACTAATACACCTCTCCTTAGCAATATTAATACTTTTGTGCCTTCCACATTAGGAGTAGGGGAGTATTTTATTGATTATACTTATAATGATAGTAAAAATTGTGCGGTAACAGTTACTTGTGCGACACTTCTTAGGTTAAGATTTAATGATAAACCAACTTTTACTTTTCCATCTGCACTAACAAATTATGCTATTTGTCCAGATGTTACAAGTTTGGCACTAACGCCTGCTTTACCAAGTGCTAATGGCTATGGTAAAGACGCAAGCCTTGTTAATTCAAGAGGAACTTACACTTTTACGAAAGGTGCTTTTACTGCTACTTTTTCAGGAACAACACTTGGCACAACAGATACTTTTAACCCACTTACACTACTTGTTAATGCAGTTGGTGGTGGCATAGGAACGTATGACGTTAAATACACTTATACTTCTTTGCTTACATGCGTGAATACGAGTTTATCTTTACAACAACTTACTATCAACCCTTCACCAGGCGTTAATTTTGCGTTGTCTGCTACAGAAATTTGTAATACTCCTATAAAATCAATTATTACACTTACGCCAACTTTGGTAAGTGGTACAATTATTCCTGCTGACGGATTTATAAGAATCTATGCAAGTGATGGTACTACATTATTGGTTACTATGCCAAATGGTACTAGTACAACTAATACAATTAACTTAAATGACCCTTTATTTGCCTCATTAGTAGCTACTATTAGTCCAACGGCTATTACTACTTTTAAGGTAGAGTATAGATATATAGGTGCTAACTCTTGTATAGGCGTTTCAGCGCAACAAAGCCTTTTTATCAATCCTTTGCCTGTGCCTACTATTGTTTCTACGGGTACTGCTAATTTCTGTTTTGGTGATGGCAATTCTGCTACTTTTACGCTTGGTGCAACAGGAGTATATACTACGCCATTTGTTCCTGCAGGTGTAATAACTGTGAGAAATAATACTGCAACAGTTGCTTATTCATACCAATTAGTTGCAGGTGATTTTACGTTAGTGGGTACTACTTTATCTTTCAATCCTTCTGCTTTGGCAGGTATAGTTCCTGGTGAGTATTTGGTTGATTATAAATATACAAATACTAAAACTTGTGCGCAAACGGTTACTTCTGCAACAATAATTAAAATAAGAGATAAAACAATTCCTACATTTAGGTTTGCTAATGGACTTTCTAATACTTCAATTTGTGCTGTTACCACACCTAGTATAGCAACTAATTTAGTACTTACGCCTTCACTTCCTACTGCGGTGGTTTATGGTGCTGATGCAACTATTGTTAATTCAAGAGGAACTTACACTTTTACAAAACCAGGTTATACTGCAAGTTTTACAGGAACAGTTATAGGACTAACAGATACTTTTGACCCTGTTGCTTTACTTGTGAATGCGCCTAATGGTGGTGCAGGCATTTACGCTGTTACTTACACTTATACATCTGCATTTGGTTGTGTAGGCGTAAGTGTGGCTGGGCAACTGACTATCAATGAATTACCAGATTTGACTTTTTTACTTTCTAATAATAACATTTGTAATTATGGTGCTAACCAAACAGTAACACTCACACCAACTTGGGTAAATCAGGGAGTAAATACGTTTGATCCAAATAACGGAAGAATAAATATTTATAATTCAGCAAATGCAAGAATATCTTTGCCAAGTGGAGATAATATCATTAGCCGTGATTATATTGGTAGTTTATTTACAATAAGCACAACTGCAGTAACAATATTTGACATAGAATATCAATATTTAGATGTCAATGGATGTAGAAATGTATCCCCAAGACAACCACTTTATATTAATCCGTTGCCTGTGCCAACTATTTCGTTTACTAGTGCGCTTCCTGCTGCAAGTAATTTTTGTTTTGGCAGTGGAGGAGTGGCAAGTTTCACGCTTAATGCAATAGGTGTGGGGGTGAGCCCTTTTAATTTAGCTAACGGATTTATTACCATCAGAAGTAGTTCACCTACTGGAACAACAATAGTTTTACCAAATGGAGATACTTCTTTTAATGTGGCTGCACCTTTGCTTGCTGCGCCTGCGCTACCCGTAGGAGAGTATTTTATTGATTATACTTATACTGATACAAAAACTTGCTTAGTAAAAGTAATTTGTGCTACTACTCTGAAAATCAATGCAGTACCTTTGGTTTCTTTTAATTTTTTACCTACAAATGTGAGTAGTTATGGTATTTGTGAAAATGTTACAACACTTAGCTTTTCACCTGTTTTGACAAATCCTACGGCATTTGGTGTAGATGCTTCTTTGAATGTAGCAAGTGGAGAATATATCATTACAAAAGGGGCTTTTATTTGGTCAGTTCCTTCAACAAATACTTTTAACCCAAAAACAAAGCTTTTTGATGATGTAAATGGGGGTGCAGGTGTTTATACAGTGGTTTATAGGTATAGAACGGCTGTGGGTTGTGATGGATTCAGTTCTGGAGTACAAACGCTTACTATTTATTTGTTGCCAGCACCTACTTTTACTTTTGTGGGAGATAATAGTTTCTGTGAGAATGAGCTGAATGTTTCAGTAATTCCACAGTTAAATAGTGCTGCACCACCCTCACCTGGTAATGGGTTTTTCACTATTACTAAAACTGCACCAATAGCAGGTTTGCCAGCAATACAAAGTAATGGGCTTAATCAATTTAGTATAGCCACTTTGATAACTAATAGTGGTTTAGGCACTTACAATATATTTTATACTTACTTAGATGTAACTGGTTGTACAAATACGACTGTGCCACAAGCATTCACTATTATACCGTTACCTGTAACTTCGTTATCTTTTCCTTCTGGTGATAATTCATTTTGTGAGAATGAAAATACTGCAACTGTAAATATTACTTATGCTGGTGTGATAAATCCTTTAACAAGTCTCATCACTATTAAAAAGGGTACTTTTTCATATCCTCTTGCTGCAGGTATTAATACTTTTGACCCATCAATACTTGCTAATAATGCAGCTGCTGGTGTGGGTACATACGATATTACACATACTTACACAGACTTAAACAGTTGTACACAAACAACACTAGCAATTACTTTTAATATCTATGCATTGCCTGCGCCTACTTTGGCATTTCAAACAGCAAGTTTTCCTCAACCTACTTTGAGTGTTTGTGCTAATGCTACCTCTGTAACGCTTATTCCAGGTATTTCTAATCCAGGTATTGCGGGTGGAGTGGGTGCTTTCTCAAATGCTTTGGGGTATTTTACTATCAATAAAGGTGGTACACTTGTTACACAATTGCCAAATGGTATCAATACTTTTAATCCTAATGATGTTTCATTAGGGCTTACGACAAGTGCAGGCGGAATTGTGGGGGATTATGAAATTCTTTACACTTATAGAACTGCAAATGGTTGCTCAAAAACAACACTAACAGGCAATAATTTTAGGATAAATCCTTTGCCTGTATTGAGTTTTACGCTTTCTAATGATAATATGTGTAATTATGTACCTGACCAAACAGTTACGCTCACACCAACTTGGGTAAATCAAGGAGCTAATACTTTTGTTTCTGGTAATGGAAAAATAAATATTTATAATGCAGCAAATTCACAAATTAGCGTGCCAAATGGTCAAAATATTATCAGTAAGAATTTTATTGTAGCAAGTTTTACAATAAGTGCAACTGCAATTACTACTTTTCAAATAGAATATGAGTATGTAGATGCAAATGGTTGTAGTAATAAATCACCAAGACAACCACTTTATATCAATCCTTTGCCAGTGCCTATTGTTGCATTTAGTGGCGCAAGTAGCTTCTGTTTGGGTGATGGTGGCGTGGCGGGCTTTACGCTTAATGCAACTGGTACTGGAGTTACTCCTTTTAATTTAGCAAACGGATTTATTACTATCAGAAATAACCCTCTTAGTGCTCCAGCAACTCTTTTTTATAATAAAGTCTTGGCAAATGGTGTTACTTCTTTTAATACTTCTACTTTGTCACCAG
Source organism: Raineyaceae bacterium (assembly GCA_043771315.1). Classification (GTDB taxonomy): domain Bacteria; phylum Bacteroidota; class Bacteroidia; order Cytophagales; family Thermonemataceae; genus JANYGM01. Next base: position 8,716 of record JAYVHJ010000423.1, on the reverse strand, counting down.
CTTTGCTTGTAGGAGAGTATTTTATTGATTATACTTATACAGATGCTAAAACTTGTTTGATGACAACAACTTGTACAGTTTTATTGAAAATAAATGCTGTGCCTGCTGTTTCTTTCAAATTTCCTGGAAATGCAGATAATTATGCTATTTGTGAAGATGTTACAACGCTTACGCTTGTGCCAACCTTGTCTAATACAACTGCATATGGGGTAGAAGCTACTTTGGCTACTATAAGAGGTGAATATATCTTTACAAAAGGTGCGTTTAGTGTAACTTTAACTAATTCAAATACTTTTAATCCACAGACTTTTTTAGTAAATGCTGTAGGTGGCGGAGTAGGGACTTATCAAGTTGTGTATAAATATAGAACGGCTTTGGGTTGTGATGGATTTAGTACGACTATTGTGCCATTGCAAGAACTTATTATAAATCCTTTGCCAGAAGCTCTTTTTACTTTTACAGCAGGAACTGTTGGCTCTATAAATCCAGCAGGAGATGTAGCAAGAATTTGTGCTAATTTTGTAAATGATGTTACACTCACGCTTGACCCTACTATTGTTGGTGTGGGTAGTTATAGTTTTGAAATAGTAGAGATAGCGGGGTCTGTTTCAACCGTAATTACAAATAATTCTTCTATTTCTTCTACATTATTGGGCATATCTCCTTTTACTACTGTTGTTAGAAGATTTCAGATTACATTAAGATATACAAATGTAAATGGTTGTGTTGATTTTTCTATTCCAAAAATATTGGAAGTAGTGCCTTTGCCAGCTACTACTTTTACTGTTGGTGCGCAGAGATGCTTTGGCATTCCTGTTACTTTTGATGGGACTTCTGTTACACAAGCAACGGATTTGGTAGTATCTTATCAATGGAATTTTAATGATGGTAGCACAACTGCAAATGTAACTACTACTGGTCCTACTACTGCTCATATATTTGTAGCGGCAGGTTCTTATCCAGTATCTCTTACTATTACTACTGCGTTGGGTTGTTCTAAAACCTATACCACTAATGTAGTTATTGCAACTTTTCCTGTGGCAAACTTTACAACCGCTACTTTCTGTGAAGGTTCTTCAACTGCTTTTACAAGTACTTCTACAGTTGCAGGAGGTACTATTGATATGTATGCTTGGAATTTTGGTGATGGCACTTCTATTGTCTCATCATCATCACCAACAATAACGCATTTATTTCCTGCACCACGCAAATACAACGTAACATTAACAGTTACAACAAATTCACTTTGTACTGATGTTTTCACAAAAGAAGTCTTTATTTTCCCACGTATTACGCCTACTGCGGCTGTGCCATACAAAGAAAATTTTGATGCAACAACTGACCCAAACACTTGGTTTGCCAATGGACTTATCAAAGCTAATCTTAATCCTTTGATTGATACTATTGGTTTTAGCTGGAAACGTGGCGTACCAACAGGCTTAAAAATAAAAGCTACTAATACAAACGGTGGTGCATGGAGTACTACTAGTGGGCGGGCAAATACTATAGGCGGGCTTGATAGTACATTTTATCCAAATGAGCGTTCTTATGTGGAAAGTCCTTGCTTTAATTTCTCTGACCCAACCCTGACCAAACCAATGATTTCTATGAAAGTTTGGTATGATACAGATAGAGGAAGTGATGGTGCAGTGCTTTATTCATCTATCAATGATGGTGTAACGTGGGAAGCAGTAGGAACTATCAATGAGGGCATAGAATGGTACAATACGGCTGGGATTATTGCACTTCCAGGTGGGCAATCTGTCGTGAATGCTTGGACGGGCAATACGTTTACAGAGTACAAAGTTGCTAAGTTTAACCTTGATCAATTCAAAGGGCTTCCTTCTGTACGCTTTAGGGTGGCTTTTGGTAGTAATGCTGATAATCCTGTGGGAACGGCTTTTGATGGCTTTGCTTTTGATGACGTGTTTATTGGCAATAGAAACAGAATTTCTTTGTTAGAGCATTTTACTAATGCAAGCAGTTCTGAAGCAAATACAGAAAATACGTTTATCAATAATTTCCCTACTACGACAGCACAAAACGAAATTTATAATATTCAGTACCATACCAACGTACCAGGAGCAGACCCAATGAACGCAGATAATACAGCAGTTCCAAGCGCAAGAGCTTTGTTTTATGGTGTGTCGCAAGTACCAAGAACTGCCATTGATGGCGCAATAGAAAACCGTAAATTCTCTGAATGGGGAACGCCAGTTTATAACAAAAGAACGCTAGAAGCCTCTCCTTTTGAGCTTTCTGTAGATTTTTCTTCTACTGCACAACAACTTAGATTTAAGGCTAATGTAAAGGCTTTAGAGCCGTTTACACGTAGAGTAATTTTGCAAACTGTTGTGATAGAACAAGAAATACTAGGAACAGCATTTACAGGCGGAAATTTTGGCGGACTTACTTTTAAGAATGTCGTTAAAGGAATGATACCAAATGCCTCTGGAACGCTTATTGCGCAAACTTGGTTGCAAAATACGCAGTTTCAGACGGGTGAACTTGTTTGGGCAAACATACCAAAAATCTATAATGGGAATAAACTTGTTTTGGTTGTTTTTGTGCAAGATGAGGTTACAAAAGAAATCTATCAAGCAGGTTTCTTCAATATTACTACTAATATTTCTGCGCAAGACCCAACAACAGCATTAGACCCACAAACGCTTGAAAATGAATTTGTTGTTTATCCAAATCCTGCACAAAATGAAGTTTTTACAGGTTTTAGAGATGAAACTGCAGAAGATTTTAAAGTAGTTATTTTTGATAGTTATGGTAAAAGATTAGATACTTTTTCTCTTACAAAAGGAAATAAAGGACTTTTGCTGAATACAGAAAAATATGCTTCTGGTATGTATTTTGTGGAGATTACAGGCAAAAATAATATCAAAGCAAGAAGAAAATTAGTGATTGCTAGGTAATTAAATTTAAAAAGAAGACTTCACTAATAGTGAAGTCTTCTTTTATTTAACCAATTAAAAATATAGTTTGTGGGAGTTACACTTTGCGGTCAAAATAAACCCTAATATAAAACAAACTTTTATTTTATTTGATAAGGCGCTTTTGTGGGTTCTTTCAGTCCAATTTTTATGGCTTTTTTGACTACTTCTGATTGTTTGCTAGCTGACATATAGTCTGCTTTTATGGTAATATATTCTGTACGCAAATTGCCTACTTCTTTTTCTAGTTGAATAATTTTCTTCTGATTTTTTTCTGAATAATGTGTATTAGCAATATATATAACACCTATAAATGTGGTAAAAAGCAAATAAGGAATATAATTTGTAGAGAATTTTTTATTCAAAATAAAATCCAAATTAAGGAGTTTGTCTATGTATTGGAAAATCCCACCTTTATTTTTTAGAGAAAAATCTATCTCATTGTTATTCAAATCATTAGAATTATCACTTTTATTATTGTTACCATTTATAATGTCTTCTTTGTCTTCTTTATATGTGTTGGTAGTCATAAATATTTGTTTTTTTAGGTACTAATATAAATGTAAGGTAAATCATTTTTGATACTTATTTTAGACAAAGATAAACGTATATTTTTAGTTTTTGATAAAATTTTATTAAAAACAGGTAAAAAAAACAAAATAATCAAAAATAAATTTTTATTTGCCAAAATAATACCTATCTTTGCAGTCCGTTTTGAAATGTGTCTATTTAAAATCCATAACTTAAAAAGTCATACTAAAAGCGTTAATTTAATAAAGTTTCTAATAGTTTTAACATTAAAATCTCACAAAAGTGGATCAATTAAGTTACAAGACTATCTCGGCTAATAAAGATACAGCAGATAAAAAATGGGTCGTAGTAGATGCCGACTCCGCTGTTCTTGGACGTTTTGCAAGCCAGGTAGCAAGCATCATCAGAGGAAAACACAAGACAAATTACACGCCTAATGCAGATTGTGGCGACTACGTAATCATCTTGAATGCTGAAAAAGTACGTTTGACAGGAAAGAAAATGACGGACAGAGTACACGTTCGCCACACAGGTCACCCTGGTGGGCAACGTTTTGCTACGCCTCGTGAAATTCTTGCGAAATTCCCAACACGTTTATTGGAGCAAGCCATCAAAGGTATGCTTCCAAACAACCGTTTGGGTCGTAGATTGTTCCATAATATGTTTGTTTATGCAGGCACAGAACACCCTCACGAAGCGCAACAACCAACGCCTATCACTCTAAAATACTAATTTTCAGTTATGCAAATTATCAACACACTCGGAAGAAGAAAAACCTCAGTGGCTCGTTTGTATATGAAGCCAGGTAGCGGTATTATCACCGTTAATAAAAGAACATTTGAAGACTATTTTAAGTCTGATGTTTTGCAAACTATTGTAAATCAGCCACTTGTCCTTGTAGATGAATTTGGTAAATATGATTTGAAAGTAAACCTTGATGGTGGAGGAACGACAGGACAAGCGGAGGCTTTGCGCCTTGCTATCTCTCGTGCACTTTGCGAAATCAATGCTGAATTTCGTCCTGCTTTGAAGAAAGAAGGGTATCTTACACGTGACCCACGTATGGTTGAGCGTAAGAAACCAGGTCGCCGTAAAGCACGTCGTAAATTCCAATTTAGCAAGCGTTAATAGTTGGCTGTCAGAATCACAGATTTTATTTTGATTACACTGATGACACAGATTTTAGATTTTACTTCAAAAAATCAGTGTAATCTTTTAATCCATCTTAAATCCGTGATGCTAACAACTAAAATTATTAAGACTTTCTAGAAAATTTCATTTTCAAAACATCAAAATTAGACTTAAAATGGCTCAAGTAGAATATAAAGACCTTCTAAGCGCAGGTGTTCACTTTGGACACCTTACCCGCAAGTGGGAACCTAAGATGGCTCCATATATCTTTATGGAAAAAAATGGTATCCACATCATTGACCTTAACAAAACCATTTCAGCAATGAATGAGGCTGGTGAGGCTTTGAAAAAACTTATTCGTGCAGGCAAAAAAATTATGTTTGTGGCGACTAAAAAACAAGCGCAAGAAGTTGTTTCTGACGAAGCTAAACGCTTAAAAATGCCTTACGTTACAGAGCGTTGGTTGGGTGGTATGCTTACAAATTTCCAAACAGTGAAAAAATCATTGAAAAAACTTGCCAATATTGACAAGATGGAAAAAAGTGATGCTTACCTTAACCTTGCAAAACGTGAGCGTTTGATGATGCAACGTGAGAAAGAGAAACTAGAAAAAGTATTAGGTGGTATCACTGACCTTACTCGTGCGCCTGCTGCACTTTTTATAGTGGACATCAAAAAAGAACATATTGCCGTTAAAGAAGCTATAAAATTGGGTATTCCTATTTTTGGTATGGTTGATACTAACTCTGACCCAAACCTTGTGGATTATGCTATTCCTGCTAATGATGATGCTTTCAAGTCTATTGAAATCATCACTAAATTTGTAGGTGCATCTATTGAAGAAGCATTACACGAAAGAAAGCAAGATAAAGACGACCAGAAAATCAAAGAAGAAGAAACTAAAAAACGTGATATTGACGCTTAGTTAATTTTTAATTGTAAACTGTAAATTTAAATACAGAATACAAATAAGTATAATTCTTCAAAGAAAAGCCATTCTATTCATTTAGAATGGCTTTTTTATTGTTGTGCAAATAATAATTCACTTTTTTTTGTATTTAATTTGAAAGTATCAAATACAATACTATATTTACGAAAAGTTTAATGACTTTTGACCATTTTCAATTATTTCCAACTAATTAACTAATTCAAATATGTTTGACAACATCAAAGAAATTCAAGAGAAAAAAATCAAAGAAGCAGTAGAAGAAGCACTTTCTGATGCAGAAATTTCTGACCTAGAAGTAGAAGTTGATGGTACGGTAGTGACCATACATGGTTCTGTGGAGTCTAAAAAAGACAAAAAAGATGTCATTGCACTTGCTAGTGAGGTAGATGGCGTTACTAAAATAGTAACAGGCATCACTATTGACGAAGATGATGAAGATGAGGAAGAGGAGGAAGAAGACGAGGACTATGAAGATGACGAGGAAGAAGAAGATGATGAAGACGAGGAAGATGAAGACGGCGGAAAAAAGAAAAAGAAAGGCAATACTTACACCGTACAACCTGGAGATTCAATGTGGGCTATTGCGCAAGAACACCTTGGAGATGGCAACAGATGGATGGAAATCTATAAGGCAAACAAAGAACTTATTGGTAAAAAACCTGATCTTATTCACCCAGGATACGTTTTGAAAATTCCTAAAAGCTAAATTTGAATAGGAATTTTAAATTAAAAATTCTTTAAATTTAATCAAAAACATAAAAATCCGTAACAAAATGTTACGGATTTTTTATTTTAAAACTATTGCAGAAAATACATCATATATCATACATCATACATCACTCAAATTCTACTAAAAGCTGGTTTTTATCTACGGTGTCACCTATTTTGATACGAATAGCCTTAATAATGCCATCTGTGGGAGATTTGAGAACGTTTTCCATTTTCATAGCTTCTAATATAAAAAGTTGGTCTCCTTTTAATACATTTTGTCCCACTTCTACCTTGATTTGACGGATAAGCCCTGGCATTGGTGCTTTTATTTGGTTGATTTTTGGCTTAGAAAGATTAGAAAGTCCCATTTTTTCTAAAAGTAAATCAAAACGGTCTTTTGCTTTCAGCGCAACGGTTTTACCATTTATTTTTAGGGTAAAAATCTTCTCTTGTTCATCTATTTTGATTATTTCAGCAGAAAAAGACTGATTTTCATAGATAATATGGTATTTATTTTCAGAAATTTTCTGCAAATCCCAATCAAAAATGCTAGCATTTTCTTCTTCAATAAACTTTAAAACGTTTTTCCCGTCTTTATTTTCCGTAATAATTTGGTATTCTTGCTGACTTTGCGCAGAGATGATTTTTATCATTGATTTTTGATTGTTTCTAGTTGATTTTTGAAAAATAATCTCCAAAAATACACAAACAATTAGCAATAACAAAATAAATAATTTAATAAATACCACAATAAACAAACTGATTTGTAAGTCTGGAAAATGTTTTATTTGTTTTTTATAGACTTTCGTAAAGTAAAAAGGTACTTTCGTAAAGTCCGCAGTTTTTAGGTAATAGTTTGATGTATATTTGTATCAAGAAAAAGGAAATATCTAACAATAAATTCCTAATCATCAAAAACTTACAAGAAAATTCATTTTAAATTAAAAAACAAACCTTAAAAAATATGAAAAAGTTGATTTTTGCCTCTGCTTTGTTGTTCTCTGCTGCTACTTTTAGCGCATTTACTTCAAAAAACACTTCTAACGAAATAAGTGTAGAAGTTTCTAAAAAACCAAACGGAGAAATCTGTTTCAAAATCAAAAATGACACAGGCGCATCTGTAACATTACATACAGGAAGTGGTACTGCACCAATGCCAAATGGCTCTTTGAAAGAGTTTTGTATTGCAGAAGGCAAAAAATTGAGCCTTGCAGAAAAAGGACAGCCAGGAAAAATGCTTGTAAAAGTAAGTGGCGACCTTGCAGGAAAGAAAATAAATCTTTCTTCTTTGATGTAAGAAAAATAATTAATAATCACAAGAAATTGGGTTAAATAAAAATAGTGGATAAATAAGAAAATTTAATTTTGTAGTGGTTGGAAAGCCTTTTCTCTTTGAGAAAAGGCTTTTTTATGTTTTTATGAAAATATATTGTAATTTTTCAATTATATTACTAGCAAAAATAAATACCTACATTTTTCTTGCTAACCTAAGCAAAAAACGCTATTTTTGCATCAATTTTATTGAGAATTTAATTTGAATTTGTTAAACAAAATATTTTAGATAAAAACTTATGGAAAAACAATTCAAATTTAAGAAAAGGCTCATTTTTAATGGTATCTTGTCTATATTTACGTGTATTTGCTATTTTTCTGCTTATATTTCACCTCAAAATTATTGGATTACGGGTTTTTTGGCACTTGCTATTCCTTTATGTATTGTATTTAATTTTATATTTTTATTACATTGGTTTTTGCTCAAATCTTTTAATGTTTTTTTGCCTTTAGCCACTATTTTGATAGGTTTTAACTTCTTGCAAAGTACACTAAATTTCCATTGGACAAAAGAAGAAATACCTACAAAATCTCTAAAAGTATTGAGTTATAATGTGCAAGTTTTTAATGTTTATAGCCATTTGCAGGATAAAGACAGTAATTCTTCTAAAAATATGATTAATTGGGTAGCAGAAAATGATGCAGATATAAAATGTTTGCAAGAAGTATATAATGAAGAAGATTCTAAGGTTTTTGCGAGTGTAAAACGTATCTCAAAAAAAGGTAAATATAAAAAATTCCTTACACCAGTAACAAGCAATAACCGTTTTAAGGTTGGTTTTTTTGGTTTGGCTATTTTTTCTAGGTTTCCCATTATAAATAGTGGGGAAGTCAAGTTTACTATAAATAGTTCAAATACAGCTATTTATGCAGATATTTTGAGAGGAAAAGATACTATTAGGGTTTATAATGTGCATTTCCAGTCAATGAGCATAGATGAGGCACGCATAGTGAAGGCTGAACAATATGAAGAAGCAAAAAAAACATACCAAGATTTGTTTACACGTCTAAAAAACGGGTTTCAAAATAGGGCTTGGCAGGTCAATATGCTAGAAAAACATATCCAAAAATGCCATTATCCAGTTATTTTGTGTGGCGACTTTAACGACACACCTTACAG
>JAYVHJ010000422.1:0-4665 GCA_043771315.1 Raineyaceae bacterium | reverse complement strand
TGTTGGTATTCAGAGTATTATAGGCTTCGTGTTGGGAGCATCTATGGTTACGTCTATCTATGTGCTGATTGTGCTTGTGGTGATTGGCGTGCTTGCAGGCGGTGTGATGCAAATCAACCAAATGAAGATAATAGAGAAAATACAACAAAGTATTTTTGCCCGTTATGCCTTTGAATTTGCAGAAAAAATCCCTTCTTTTGACCTCAAAAGAATAGATAATTATTATCTTCCAGAAAAAATAAACCGATTTTTTGAAGTCCTCACCATACAAAAAGGACTTTCAAAACTGCTTCTAGACATTCCTACAGCGACTATTCAGATACTTTTTGGCTTGATGCTTCTTGCTTTGTATAATATTGCTTTTATTGGATTTGGATTTTTGTTAGTAATTATCTTGTGGCTTATCTTAAAACTTACGAGTAATAAAGGGCTTGTAACGAGTATAGAAGAAAGTAATTATAAATACGCTGTTGTGTCGTGGTTGCAAGAGATGGCAAGGGTTGTGAGGTCACTTAAATTTAGTCAAGGAACACATTTTAATTTGTTACAGACGGACAAAAATGTGGTTGGCTATTTAGATGCTCGTACTGAACATTTTAAGGTGCTACTTTTTCAATATAGAACGCTCGTGTTTTTCAAAGTGGCTATTACGGCTTCTATGCTCACTATTGGGATTTATTTGTTGCTCAATCAAGAACTAAATATTGGTGAATTTATTGCCGCAGAAATTGTTATTATCACTGTCATAAATGCAGTTGAAAAACTTATTACGAGTTTAGATGGTTTGTATGATGTGGTTACGAGTTTAGAAAAATTGGAATCTGTCGTGGAAAGTGCGTTAGAAAAAGATGCTGCAACTATGGCAGACACAGATGTACATTGTTTAGACGAAGGCGTTAGTATTGAAATGATAGACCTTAGTTTTGAGTATGAAGAAGGAAAAAGAGTATTGAATAGAATTAGCTTAAAAATACCTGCTAATAGCACAGTTTGTGTTTCTGGGCAAGAAGGCGCAGGCAAATCATCTTTTTTGAAAGTTCTTAGCACTAATTATAATGACTTTACAGGCGCAATTTTATTTAATAAAATTCCTATCAATAATTATCCATTAGAAATATTACGCAATAAAATTGGCACTTACTCCAACGAACAGGAAGTATTTTTAGGAACAGTTTCTGAAAATATCAATATGGGAAGAGCGCATATTTCGTATGATAAAATCACAGAAATATCCAAAAAACTAGGTATTGATAACTTTTTGGATAAATTGCACAATGGTTTTCAGACAGATTTAGACCCAACAGGGCGCAAATTTCCTGCAACAGTTGTAAAGAAAATTTTATTATTGCGGGCTTTTGTCAATGACCCAACATTATTACTCTTAGAAGAACCTTGGCAAGGACTTGAAAAACCAATCAAAAATAATATGATTGATTATATTATTGGCAAAAAACATAATGCCACAGTCGTTGTAGCTAGTAATGATAATGATTTTGCCGCAAAATGTGATTATCACGTTTACCTTACCAATGGTGTGGCAACCGTTATCAGAAATGCAGCACTAAAAAAGATTATTTCATTAGAAAAGAAAAATGATGAAAACGAATAAAATAATTTTGAATTGTGAATGAATACAAAAACAAAAAAATGTATTTTATCTGTGCATCTGTGGCAATTAAATCAAAAAATACAAATCATTGACAAACAACAATTTATGGAACAAATAAACTTAGAAAAATATAAAGTTTCTTTACAATCCTTTGACAATATTTACCGTAGCGAGAAAGAAAGCAAGGTGAAATATTGGTTTTTTGGTATGATTATTTTTGGTATGATTATACTTTTGCTTCCTTGGACACAAAATATAAAGTCAAAAGGAACTATCACCACACTAAAACAAGAACAACGTCCTCAAAATATTAACTCTCCTATTGCAGGCAAAATAACCAAATGGTGGGTGAAAGAAGGGGATTTTGTCAAAAAAGGAGATACTGTTTTGCAGATTTCGGAAATAAAAGAAGGCTATCTTGACCCAAACCTCGTAGGACGCACAATAGAACAAGTTGATGCAAAAAAAGGGACAATTACGTATTATGAAGGTAAAATTGCTACCACACGCACACAAATAAATGCACTTAATAATGCAAAAGTGCTAAAAATTGCACAACTTACCAATAAATTATCTCAATTAGATAACAAATTAGCAGGAGAAAAAGCTGAACAAAGTGCCGTAAACAACGAATTTAGTGTAGCAGAAGACCAATACAAACGCCAACTAAAAATGTTTGAAGAGGGTTTGGTTTCTCAAACGCAACTCCAACAAAGACAAGTTTCTTTTCAGAATGCACTCGCCAAAAAAACTATTGTAGATAACAAAATTTCGCAGACTTTACAAGAAGTTGCTAACATTAGAATTGAACAAAATAGCGTAGAACAAGAATATACAGAAAAAATCAGTAAGGCAGAAGGCGACAGGTTTCAGAGTTTGGGACAAATTGAAACAGGAAAAGGGGAACTTTCCAAACTTGAAAATCAAGTTACGAACTACATCATACGCAACGGAATGTACGTTATACTTGCGCCACAAGATGGGCAAATTGTGCGAGCTAGCAAGTCTGGTATTGGTGAAATATTGAAAGACGGAGAAACAATCACCGTTATTGTGCCTAGTAGAGCAGATTATGCCGTTGAAATGTACGTCACGCCTGTGGATTTGCCACTTATCAATATTGGTCAGAAAGTCAGGTTTATGTTTGATGGCTTTCCTGCTATTGTTTTTAGTGGGTGGCCAAATAGTAGCTATGGCACTTTTGGAGGTAAAATAGTTGCTTTTGAGAACAATATCAGCCCAAACGGACTTTTTAGGGTGCTTGTAGCAGAAGACAAAGAAGATAGAAGATGGCCTCCACAACTCAAAATAGGTAGTGGCGCACAAGGAATTGCCCTTTTGCAAAATGTGCAAATTTGGTATGAGCTTTGGAGAAACGTAAACGGCTTTCCTCCAGATTATTACAAGCTAAAAGATGCCACAGGAAAAGAGAAAGAAAAAGACAAATCTAAAGAGAAAGAAAAATAATTGTGAATTAGAAATTGTGAATTAGAAATTGTGAATTAAATACAAGAAAATCAGCAAAATGAAGAAAACTATTCAGTTTTTTATTTTTTTATTTTTGGTATATTTTGAGATAAAAGCCCAAAATATACCCAAAGATTCTATAAAAACAATCAACGCAACACAAATTTTGCAAATTGTACGACAATATCACCCCATTTCAAAGCAAGCATACATCAATATTCAAAAAGCAAAAGCAGACGTAACAACTTCTCGTGCAGGATTTGACCCCGTTTTGAGCCTGCAAGCAGGGCGTAAAGTTTTTGGTGGAACTGATTATTACGACTATATTATGCCAGAAATCAGGCTACCCACGTGGTATGGCATAGAAGTTTTTGCAGGCGCAGAAAATCTTAGTGGAGAACGCACAGAATCATCTGCAACACTTGGACAAACTAATTATTTTGGGGTAAACGTTTCTCTTGCTAAAAACTTGCTTATGGATAAAAGAAGAGCCTTTTTGAAACAAGCAAAAATATTTTCGTCAATGGCAAACACAGAGCAACGTGCTACTATCAATGACCTTCTAATGGACGCTATTGAGCATTATTGGCTTTGGGTAAAGAATTATCAAACCTATATTGTTGTTAGAAATAACGTAATTGTTAATGAAAAACGCCTAGAACTTGTCAAAAAATCTGTCGCAAATGGAGAACGCCCTGCCATTGATATTGTAGAGGCAAATACGCAATTACAGAGTTTTTTGTATGAGCAAAATATGCAATATTTAGCTTTCCAAAATGCAGGACTTGCACTCTCTGCTTATCTTTGGAAAGAAAATAACACTCCTTTTATCTTGCCTGAAAGCGTTGTTCCGCAGGATAATTGGGAAACAGAAACAGATATCAGCGACACTTCCAAGTTTAATATAATTCTAACTGATTTGCTTGCTAGTGCCGACAAAAATCACCCAGATTTGCAACTTTATACCTTCAAATTGGACTTTTTAGCCATTGATAAAAAGCTGAAATTTCAGGAATTATTACCAAAAATTGATTTTAGGTACAACCAACTAGGAAAAGGATATGATATTTTGAGTTCTGCAACGCAATTTCCGCTATTTGAGAATAATTTTCAGTACGGACTTAAGTTAGAAATGCCTTTGCGTCTTTCACAAGGACGAGGTGAATACAGAAAGGCTAAACTCAAGATAGAAGAAACACAGCTTTTCCAAAACCAAAAACGTCTTGCTATTCAAATTAAAATTAAAAGTTATTACAACGAATTTTTAACTTTAAGAAATCAAATAACACTACAAACAACCAACTACGGCAATTATCAGCAACTTGTCAAAGCAGAGGAAACCAAATTTTTGAATGGTGAAAGTTCTATTTTTCTTATCAATAGCAGAGAAAATAAAGCACTAGAAGCCTTAGAGAAATTGATAGAACTCAAAACAAAATACTATAAAACTGTTTATGCGTTGCAATGGAGTGCGGGACTTTTACAGTAAATGCTTAAGAGTATGTTTAGAAACTATCTTATAGAAATATAACAATGTAAAATATTGCGTATCTTTTGTAATTTTGTATAAAATTATCACAATTATATTC
>JAYVHJ010000421.1:0-7472 GCA_043771315.1 Raineyaceae bacterium | reverse complement strand
CTTTTATACGTCTGCGAATGATATTTCTATCAACGGCACGTTTAAAACTTTTCTTAGAAACAGAAAATAAAAGTTGTGGCAAAAGTGGGGCTACTGTTTCTAGGGAATTGTTTTCGTTTGCTTTTTCTGCTAATTTCTCTTCAGTAGGAAATTTATAAACAAGTTTGAAAGGATATAAATAACAAGAGGAACTACTCTTTTTGAATAGTTCCTGAATGTCTTTTTGGCTTTTAAGTCTTTCCGTTTTGGGTAAACGCTTTGAATAAATTGCCAAAATAAATTATGCTTTATGTCTTCTTTCGCTAGAAACAGTCAATTGTTTTCTTCCTTTAGCTCTACGACGAGCAAGTACTTTACGACCGTTAGCAGTAGCCATACGTGAGCGGAAACCGTGTTTGTTTCTTCTTTTGCGGTTAGAAGGTTGGTATGTCCTTTTCATTTTATTATATCTCTTTTATGTAATCTGAATATTTTAACTCTTTTTTGAGGACGCAAATATAAGAACATTTTTCTTATAAACAAAAAAAGAAAGAAAAAATTTATTTAACTTTTGCATTTTAAAAACGCTGGAAAGTTCTACACAGCTTTTTAGCTTTCTATTGCCTCTTTGATATCTTTTGAGTATTCAATGCTCATAAATTGTAGGTTTCCTTTTTGGTGGTCTGCACTGATTTTTTCTCTAGCAATTTTTACAGAATGGCAAAAAACATCATCATCAGGTAGTATTTTGCGGTAAATTTTTAGCCCAAAATCAAACATTTCTTCTTTCCAATGAAAATACCATTCCATTGAAGGCTGATGAAATACTTTCAAAGTACGCTTGTCAAAAATCAGTTTATTGATATTTTTTTCTTTTATTATTTGTCCTATTTCATCAAAAATCTCCTTAAATTGCTCAATAGGAATATACTGCTTTGTGGATACTAATATCAGTATTTGTGGATTATTTTCAACGACCATTATGTTGGCATACTTAAAAGCTTTGAATAAAGTTAGTTGATACAAATTTTCTATTTTAATCTCCATTGTAGTTGAATATGTTTTTAAATAATTTTTCGCCACAAAAGTAATAAAATTATGATAAAAAAATATACTTTAAAATATACTTTTATGTAGTGTTTTTCGTTTTATTGAAAATCTGAAATTTCAAATATTTTTTATAAAATCTAAGAATGAAAAAAAATATCCTTACACTTATTGCTTGCTTATCTTTTGGTGCGCTTGCCGCCCAAAATCCTGTTAAATATGTAGAATATGACCTTCCAAATGGTTTGCACGTTATTTTGCATCAAGATAAATCTGTGCCTATTGTAGCAGTTTCTGTACTTTATCACGTTGGTTCTAAAAATGAAAACCCAAAAAGAACAGGTTTTGCGCACTTTTTTGAGCATTTGATGTTTGAAGGCTCAGAAAATATCAAAAGAGGTGAATTTGACACTTATTTAGACAACGCAGGCGCAACAAACAACGCCAATACAAGCCAAGACCGCACTTTTTACTATGAAATATTGCCTGCAAACCAGTTAGAAATGGCTTTGTGGTTAGAATCTGAAAGAATGTTGCACGCCAAAATTGATAAAAAAGGCATTGAAACGCAAAGAGAAGTCGTCAAAGAAGAAAAACGTCAAAGAGGTGATAATCAGCCTTATGGCTCTATTTTGGACGAAACAATGAAACGTGTTTACACAAAACACCCTTACCAATGGACACCAATAGGCTCAATGGAACACTTAAACGCTGCATCTGAAGCAGATTTTAAGGATTTTTATAAGACGTTCTACATTCCTAATAATGCTACTCTTTCTATTGCAGGAAACCTTGATATTGAGCAAAGTAAGAAAATGATTGCTAATTATTTTCAGGATATTCCCAAAGGAAAAGCTATTGTGCGCCCAGCTATTTCCGAGCCTAAACAAAGCAAAGAAATCAGGGACATTGTTTATGATAATATTCAACTTCCTGCAGTTATTCACGCCTTCAAAATCCCTTCAATTAAGCATCCAGACTATTATGCAGTGTCTATGTTGATGCAAATTCTTTCACAGGGCGAAAGCTCACGCCTTACAAAAGCTATCAAAAATGAACAACAAAAAGCACTTTTTGTGGGTGCATTTCCTTTTGAATTGGAAGATGAGCCAAACGTATCTATTGCTTTTGGCATTGCCAGCGCAGGTGTAAAAGCAGAAGATTTGGAGAAAGCAATGGAGGTAGAATATGAAAAACTTAAAAATGAACTGATTACAGAGCGTGAATTTCAAAAGCTAAAAAATCAAATTGAGAAAGAGTTTTACACAGAAAACGCCACAATGGCAGGAATTGCTGAAAATCTTGCTAATTATCATACTTATTATGGGAATGCTAATCTTATCAATGAGGAAATCAAACGTTTTATGGCTGTTTCAAGAGATGACATACAACGTGTAGCAAAAAAGTATCTTATTAAAGATGAGCGTGTTACGTTATTTTATTTGCCTAAAAAAGATAAATAGTTAATTACGAATTACGAAAAAATACAAGTAATTGTATTAAAAAAAACGTAATTCGTAATTTTTAATTCGTAATTATTTCAGAGGCTAAAATATCTTCTAAAAGCAAAGGCAATTTAAAATGATTACAGTCAAATGTAACTATCTTAAAATCAATATTTTGCAAATATTGTTTAATATTTTTTTCTGTGATAAAAATATCATTTTTAGCCAAAAAAACAGATAAAAATTGCTTTTTAGTTGTTATTGTTTGTGTGATTTTTGCTAATATTTTTTTTATTGAAATAGAGGGAATGTTAGCAAAAAAACACCAAGTATTATATATTTTTTGCCGTTTTTCTGTTGAATTTGTCTGGTTTATTACAAAATTCAATATTGATTTATCTAATAAACCTATATTAGATAAAATCTTGCTAAACTTTATAAAAATCTTTTGATTTGTCAGAAAAGCATTAAAAAGCATTTTAGAGAACCAAAAACGAGTAGCCAAACTAAACCAAAAATTATTTTTTACACCATCAGGCGCAACTAAAAAGATGTTCTGAATGTTTTTAGGGGAAATCTCTGCACAAAAGAGAGCTAGGCGTGCGCCCAAACTAAAGCCCAAAACAGAAAAATCTGTTATGTTATTTTTCTCTAAAAATGTCTTAAAAGCTAGTTCTAACTTATTTTTTGGTGAAATTCCTGTAGAATTCTCTGAAAAATAATCATTGGTTTGTCCGTGAAAAGGCAAATCAAAACAATAAAAAGTGTATTCTTCTTTTAGGTTTTTACTGATTTTGCCCCAACAATGGCAATCCTGCCCATATCCGTGAAATAAGAGTATATTTTTTTGTCCATTTCCTATTTTTTTATACGCAAGGCGTAATCTCTCCTTTTCAAGGTAAAGATATTCATAAGAAATAACTTCATTGTTTGAAAACATATTGAAAATAAGCCCCAAATCTTATTAGGATAAGGGGCAGTTTTTATAAAAATTCTGTTTCTTTTTTATTTTTTTTACCTAAAAAAGTTTCCCATTCTGGCTCTACTTTGCCTGAAAATTCTCTCAAAAACATAATGAAAGAAGGTTTAAAAGGAGCTTTTAGCATTGGCATATTTGCTTCTTCTGGTGTACTGTCACCTTTACGAGAGTTGCAAGGTTTGCAGGCAGTCAGCAGGTTTATCCAGCTAGATTTGCCTCCTCGTGAGCGTGGCTGCACGTGGTCAAGCGTAAGGTCGTTTTTTGAGCCACAATATTGACACATATTGTTGTCCCTTTTAAAGATATTTTGACGACTAAGCACCACTCCTTTATACGGAATATGCACATAGCGAGCCAACCTTATAATAGAAGGCATAGCAAAAACGTGGTTTACGGTGCGTAATACACGTGTAGCGGAATCAACGACAAGTTCCGCTTTGTTTAGATACATCAGTATGAACGCTTTTTCAGCGTTGCATATTGTCAGTGCTGTGTAATCTTGATTGAGAATAAGTACCTTACCATTCATCTGCGTTAAAATTTAAAAATTATAATAACCGTTTTAAGAAAGCCAAATAATGCGAGTATTCGTTGGTATTTTCGTCCAAAATGCCCGTTGGAGTGAGTGTGTCAATCCTTACTTGCCCACGAGCGTGGATAATTTTATTATCTTCTAATACAATTCCTACATGAATTATTTTGTTTTCTCTTACAAAAAAAGCCAAATCACCTTGTTTTTTAGCATCAAAATCAACTAATTTGCCTTCTTCTGCTTGTTGATACGCATCACGTGGCAAATAGTAACCCACAGAACGGAAAACTTGTTGAATAAGTCCAGAACAATCTATGCCATTAATGGTTCTTCCACCCCATAAATACGGCGTATGGAGATGATTAAAGGCATTTTCAGCAATTTTATTTCTAATAAAACTTTTGGTTTTTTTCTTCATTTCATCACAAAAGGAAAGACCAAAAGATATATAAGCGTGCTTATCTATCTTGAAATCCTCGTTAGAAGGATTTTTATAAAATTCTAAAAAGGGTATAATACTGCCTTGTATTATTACCATTGGGTAGTAGTGAGATTTTTCTATTGCTTCTTGTTGTAAATAAGTAGTAAAATCTGCTAAAATCCTATGATTTGGGATATTAGCAATGTATTTTTGAAAATATATTTTTGAAACGAAAGTGCATTGTAAAATATCTATCCAGCCAACATAATTGTCGTGGAAAATGTGTATTTCAAGCCATTTTTGATTTTCTGATATTTGGAGAATGGTGAAAATCTCACCAAAAAGCAATTGCGTGGTCATTTCCGCCTTGTCCGAATGGGTAGCTCGGACAGGAACAACACTTAGCGTGCAAATGCCATATTTAGAAGTTATTGTTTGGAACTTGATGAAATGTTTAAAATTTTCATGTAATTAACTTACTAATAATTATTTTGCTATTTACACAATTATTCTGATAAAACCTAATTTTTTTATTAAATTTTTTAGTCGTTTTTGGGAAAATAATAAAATTAGCTAAAAACATACTTAAATCTTATATTTGAGCGTTAGTTTTTCACTTATCAAAAAAATAAAATTAGTTAAAAATATCTATCAATGGAACTTCACAAAAACGGACTAAAAGAGGGCATTTATTGCCCTAATTGCGAGAAAGAGCAACTTCCTAAAAATCATTTTTGCCACCATTGCGGACAAAAGCATACAGACATTAAACGCCCTTTTTGGTCGTTTTTTAAGGAGTTTTTGGACACTAATTTTAATTTTGATAGCAAGATTTTGCGTACTATTTTGCCATTTTTATTCAGACCTGGCTACCTTACACGCCTATATGTGGAAGGCAAAAGAACTACTTATTTCCCTCCTTTACGCATTTATTTGTTTGTAATGGTATTTTTTTTTATAGGTGTCGGATTTGTTTTGAAGCAAATTAAAGCGCAAAAATTAGACGAAAAAATGAAGAAAAAAGTCCTTTTTATCAAAATGGACTCTGTTTACAATGATGTAAATGCCAAATTTGATAAAAATCCTACTATTTTTCAGACTAATCAGCAGAAAGATACTGCCAAAAAGATTGTTTTAGATGCTATTAATAATCATAGAGATACGAAAAAAGAAAAAAGAAAGAAAGGAACAAAATTAGAAAAAGGAGATACTCTAACAAAAGAAAATACTTCCAGTGGGGCTAATATTAGCTTTGGGGGCAGAAAAATTAAGGTTACAGACGTAGATATGACAACACTCACGCCAGAAGAAGTAATTAAAAAATATAAATATACGGATTTTTGGGATAAACTGCTAGTAACACAAGTGATGAAAACCAACCAAAATCCTGCGGAAATAATGTCTGATTTCCTTACCAGCAAACTTTGGTGGCTTAATTTGTTGATGCTTCCTGTTGTTGCATTTATCTTAAAATTGCTTTATATTCGTAGGAAACGCTTTTATGCAGAGCATTTGATATTTTCCTTTCATTTGTCGGCTTTTTTGTTTCTGCTGGCTATCCCAATGCTATTTTTGAAAGCTATTGATGATGAGTACATTGGGCTGGTTATTTCTGCAATTTTCATCATAGGAACGCTTTATACGACTGTGGCAATGAAGAATGTTTATCAGCAAAGCTGGAAAAAAACCATTTTCAAAATGCTTTTATTTAATTTTTTGTATTTTATAGCATATACTTTTATGGCAGTAGTAGCAATTGCAATAAGTTTCTTTACTTTTTAGGTTTTTGTTTTTAGGTTTTTCTTGTATCTTTGCTAAATTTTTAATAAGAAAGTTACAAAAATGGTACAAAAAGAAATGTTAGAAAACTTCAAGGATTTTCAGAAAGAACACGAAAAAGATGTGGTGCAATATGTTTTTTTTGAAGACACAGGAAGTATTATTCATAGCAATAATACTTTTATTGATATAAGCAAACATTACGGACAATCTGTTTATGCTTTTTTTCCTTTTCTAGAAAGTTTGAGTGCCATTTTTGAAAGCATTTCTACACAAGAACCTTTGTTTTTCCCTCGTGTAGAAATGCCCGTAGGTATGCGTAATGGCGTTTTTGATTATACTATTACCAAAAAAATCATCAATAATATTGCTGTTATTTTTGTGGCTATTTTGGATAATACACAAAATAATAAATATCTCTTTGATGTGCAACAAGAACGCAATGATGCCGTTATTGCTAAAGAAGTTGCACAACTCAAACTCCTCAACGAAACCCTAAAAGAAGAGGTTAGGCAACGTACACAAGAGATTATGATGCAAAAAGAGCAACTACAAAATACTAACCGCAAGATGATTGAAAGTATAGAATGTGCCAGTCGCATACAAAAAAACTTGCTTCCAACAGATACCAAACTCCAAAATAATGCTTTTAAAGTGCTTACTTTCAATAGACCTCGTGATATTGTAGGCGGTGATTTTTATTGGTTTTTCAATAGAGATGAAATTTGTTATATTGCGCTGGCAGACTGCACAGGTCACGGTGTGGCAGCAGCTATGACTTCTATGATTGGACATTTGTACCTCAATGAAATTATGGAAGAAAATAGATATATCAACCCCGCACAAATCATTTTTCAGTTAGATGAAAAAGTTAAAAACCTGTTTGCAGGTAATAAGGACGTGAAAGTACAAGATGGAATGGAAATAGCAGTAGTAGCTATTGACACAAAAAAACGAAATTTCACGTATGCAGGCGCAAAAAGAGAACTTTATTATATTAGTGGAGAAGATTTTTTTGAGATAAAAGCTAGCCCACACGCCATAAATGGCTATTTTGATACTGTTAAAGTGTTTGCTAATCATACTTTGCCCTATCAGTCTGGAGATATGATTTATTTGAGTTCTGACGGATACCCAGACCAATTTGGGGGAGAATTTGACAAACGTATCACAAAAGCAGGCTTTAGGAAAGTAGCATCAGATGCTTCAAAACTACCTTTTGACGAGCAAGAAAACCTTATTGCCAACAAATTTGACACTTGGAAAGAAGGTTACGACCAAATTGATGAC
>JAYVHJ010000420.1:0-5697 GCA_043771315.1 Raineyaceae bacterium | reverse complement strand
ATGAATAATAAAAATACCTTCATCTGTTCCTACCCAAAGTTTGCCTTTATCATCAAGCATTAAAGAGGAAACGCTATTTCCTTCAATTTTTTTGTTTGGAACAAACTCATTATTTTGCATATCAAAATGCGCAATGCCATTGTCTGTTCCTACCCAAATCTTCCCTTTTTTGTCTTCAATAATGGTATAAACTTCGTTTGCGGGCAGTCCTTGCTCTTTTGTATATATTCTAATGTTATTATCAACATATTTTACCACACCTTGCGAGGTAGCCAGCCAGACATTTCCACGTGTATCTTCTTTGATAGCATAAATAGGTCCAGAAGGTAGTCCATCAGTTTTATTGAGGTTTTTAAAAATTTTCCCATCAAAAATACTTACTCCTGCGGCAGTTCCAAACCAAAGTCTGCCACGTTTGTCTTCCATAATACAAATAATATCATTGTCCACAAGTCCATTTTGGCGTTTTGTGTAATTATGAAAACGTTGCCCATCATATCTGCTTACGCCTATACGCGTAGCAATCCAGATTTGCTTTTTCTTATCTTCTAAAATAAATTTGATATTATTGCTTAAAAGTCCGTGTTCTGTGGAATAACTCGTAAACTTGTGTCCATCAAATTTGCTTACACCACCTTCTGTTGCAAACCACATATAGGAATTGTGGTCTTCCATAATAGCACGAACGTGCGACTCTGGAAGCCCACTAATAAGGTCATAATTGCGGAGAGGGTATATTTGCGCTTGTGCAATGGGCTGCGTAGCAAATTGCAATACTAGAAAAACACTAATAAAAAACGCTAAAAATACAGAGTATTTTTTTTTCACAAGAGAAATTTCCTAAATAGTTATTAATTTATGAGTTGTAAGTTGTGAGCGTAAATTTAATCAAAATATTGATAAACACCACTCAAAATCAACAACTTAATAGGTATTCTTTTGTTTCTTGACAGTTTTGGTGGTCGTAGTAGCAACTTTTTTCTTTGCTTCAAGAGTTGCTATTTTACTTTCAAGTATTTTGACTTGGCTGCGTAGGTTTTGGATAGTAACATCTTTTTCTTCTGCTTTGTTTTTTTGTCCAGAAGTGAGCTTTCTGATGTCTTGGGTGATGTTTCTTTTTTCTTCTTCCAATACTTCTACTTTGGCACTAACTACGGCAATAGTGGCTTTGGCATCTTTTAACTGTATTTCTCTCTCATTTGCTTGTGCTAGGGCTGCTTTGTATTTTTTGGCAGGAACACAAGAAGTAAAGAATAACAAACCTAATAAAATGGCAAAAGCATTTAATTTATTTGGGAGAGTGTTTAATAATGTATTTAATTTCATTGGTTGATAGTTTTATATTGTAGTTACTAATTTAGTAGTTGATGGGTATTTTTATTGGAATATTTTTGTTGCAAAATTCTTCTTTTTTGTTACATTTTTACAAATATAAGAAAAAGATATTAGAAAGTTGAAAATTACTTTTATTCTTTTTAGATTCTTTTTAGATTATTTCTGATTGAATAAATATACGATAAAATTATCCCAAAAACTAAACTTTTTATTTGTATTTTTGTGTTTGAATGTAATAATCCTCTATAATTTTATCAAAAAGTTTTAATAATATCAATGCAAAACTTGCCTATTCGTCCTCGTAGAAACCGCCAAAATGCCACTATTCGTAGTCTTATTGAAGAAACGACACTCCATAAAAAAGATTTTATTTTCCCCCTTTTTATTGCAGAAGGTACTAATCAAAAGCAAATAATTCCTTCAATGCCTAACATTTTTCGTTTTTCTATTGATTTATTATTAGAAGAAATAAATGAATGTATGTACTTGGGTATCAAGGCTTTTGCACCTTTTCCTAATATTTCTGAAACCCTCAAAAATAGCACTGCAACAGAAAGTTATAACCCAAATGGTTTGTTTTTAGATGCCATTACTCAAATTAAAAAAAACTTTCCTGATTGTGTGCTGTTTACTGATGTAGCTCTTGACCCTTATAACTCTGACGGACACGATGGTATTGTACATAACGGACAAATTCTTAATGATGAAACGCTGGAAGTTCTAGGTAAAATGGCGTTGGCACAGGCACGTGCAGGAGCTGATTTTGTTGCGCCTTCTGATATGATGGATGGGCGTGTAGGCTATTTGAGAACTATTTTAGACCAAAATAATTTTCAAAATGTAGGCATTTTAGCGTATTCTGTGAAGTACGCAAGTGCTTTTTATGGTCCTTTCCGTGATGCGTTGGCATCTGCACCCAAATTTGGTGACAAAAAAACCTACCAAATGAACCCTGCAAACACTCGTGAAGCCTTGCGTGAGGCACAATTAGACGTTTTGGAGGGCGCAGATATTATTATGGTAAAACCTGCTTTGCCATATTTGGACGTAATTAAATCTTTAAAAGATAATTTTTCTTTGCCTATTGCCGCCTACAACGTGAGTGGAGAATATGCTATGATAAAAGCAGCTGATGAAAAAGGTTGGTTAGATGGTGAAAAAGCAATGTATGAAAGTCTGATTTCTATCAAAAGGGCAGGGGCAGACGTTATTTTGTCATATTTTGCAAAGGAAATAGCAGGGCATTTGTAACCCCAAAATAGATATAACAAAAAATAACCCTGAAAGGGTTGAACAATCATAACCCCACGTGGAACGTGGGGCGAACCATAAAAACAAAAACTCTCTTGAAAAAAGAAAACAAAAGTGGTCAAATATTTGATACACAAGTCCTAAAAAGGCTTTTTAAGTTTATTTTGCCTTACAAAATAACTTTTATTATAGTCTTACTTCTCACTATTACGCTTGCGCCTTTGGGCATTATCCGCCCATATATGATACAAATTACCGTAGATAATTATATGGAAGTCGGACAGCAAAATATGCTTATTTATATGTGTGTGTTGATGTTTGCCTTGCTTGCGGTGCAAACACTCGTACAATATTCGCATAGTTATTGGTCTGGTTGGCTGGGGCAAACCATCATCAAAGACATCAGAATACAACTTTATCAGCATATTCTTAACCTACGACTGAAGTTTTATGACCATACGCCTATTGGCAGACTTGTAACTCGTAATGTGTCTGATATAGAAACACTTAGCAGTGTTTTTTCTGAGGGTTTGGCGGCTATTTTAGCAGATATTTTGCAGATTGCAGCCATACTTTTCATTATGTTTTATACAAGTTGGAAACTCACTTTAATGAGTCTTTGTACACTTCCATTTCTTTTATTAACTACTTTCATTTTCAAAGAGAAAATTAAAGCATCTTTCAATGAGGTGCGTAATGCGGTGGCTAATTTGAATACTTTTGTGCAAGAACACATTACAGGAATGAATATTGTACAAATTTTTGGGAGTGAACGCTTAGAATTTGACAAATTTAAGGAAATAAATAGAGAACATAAACGCTCAAATTTGAAGTCTGTGCTGTATTATTCTGTTTATTTTCCTGTAACAGACGTGATTTCTGCGGCAGGAACTGGGCTTATTGTTTGGTATGGCGCAAAGCAAGTTTTGGGAGAGGAAGTTACGCTGGGCGTGTTGGTGGCATTTATTATGTATTTGAGTGCATTTTTTAGACCTATACGAATGATTGCAGACCGTTTTAATACGCTACAAATGGGTATAGTAAGCACAGAACGTATTTTGGCACTTTTGGATAATAAAGAAGATGTGCAAAAAAATGGCACTTTTAAGCCAGAAAGTACATTGGGAGAAGTTTCATTTAGAGATGTTTCTTTTGCTTATAATGAAGAAAATTATGTTTTGAAAAATATCTCTTTTGAACTAAAAACTGGTCAAACTGTTGCCCTTGTTGGTGCGACAGGTGCAGGAAAATCATCAATAATCAATCTTCTAAACCGTTTTTATGAGATAAATAAAGGTGAGATTTTAGTTGATGGCGTGGACGTAAAAGAATATGATTTGGATTTCTTGAGAACTAAAATTGGAGTTGTTTTGCAAGATGTGTTTCTTTTTTCTGGCTCAATAAGGGAAAATATTACATTGGGAAATGATAACATCACAGATGCCCAAATCTGGAATGCGGCTAAACTTGTGGGTGCAGACAAATTTATTGAAAGACTTGCCAACGAAAAAATGCCTAACGGCTTAGATTATGATGTTATGGAGCGTGGCGCAACGCTTTCAGTAGGGCAGAGGCAACTAATTTCTTTTGTACGCACAATGGTTTATGACCCTAAAATAATGGTTTTGGACGAAGCAACCTCGTCTGTGGATAGTGAAACAGAGGAAATGATACAAAATGCTATCTCAAAAATGATGAAAGGACGCACTTCTATTGTGATTGCTCACCGCCTTTCTACCATTCAAAATGCTGATACTATTTTGGTTTTGGATAAAGGAGAAATCAAAGAAAGTGGCTCACACGAGGAGCTACTGGCACTTGACGGCTTTTATAATCATCTTTATCAGATGCAATACAAAAGTGCAATTACGAATTAACAATTACGAATTACGGAAGTCAAGAGGCAGTTTTTCTATAATTTGACATTTTTCTCATCAAAAATTAGTTCTTCAGAACATTCTCTGCAATAAAGTTCAATTTTATCATATATTGCTTCTGATGACTGCAAAATAAGTTTGTTTTACTATTGAGTTGTGATGTAAATTCATCATTTACAAAGCTTTGACGGGTGTTTTTGGGATATTTTATAAAGGAATATTTTTAGGTTTCTTTTGTGTAAAAGTAAGGATATTTTTTGTATATTTGTGAGGTTTTAAAACTATTACTTTAATGATATTCCAAAAATGAATAAAATAGACCCTGAAAAAATCATTTACCAGTTAAGCGTGGAGGATTTGCAAACTGTAGCAAAAGAAATACTCAAAAGAAAATTAAAAGCAACAGAAATTAAATTGCTTGAAGATAAAATAGGAGATTATATTGATTGGTTTGAGACTATTGAAATGGCAATCAACGACCACATAATAAATAAGACTCTTGATAACCAATAAAATAATGAAAACATTTGAAGTTGTTTTAACCAAATCTTATGTAGTGCGTGTGGAGGCTGAAAACCAAACAGATGCCTCACAACTTGTAGAATTTTTTACAAGTGATGTACAAGATATTTCTTCTGAAAATGATACAAAAGAACATAACTTTACTATTCAAGATATTGATTGTAAGGTGAATGAAGCAATGGAATGTAAAGAAATTTAAAAATAAACAAATGAATTACCAGATACGAATGGTTGATATTTTACCTATATCAACTCAAAAAATCAGTTTAGAAAGTCGCCGTTATATTGGGAATAAAAATAAACTTTCTGATTGGATTTTTGAAACTATTGCACAACAAACACAAGATTGTAACACCTTTTTTGATGTGTTTGCAGGTACTGGAACTATGGCAAAAAAGGCTTTTAATTTTTTTGATAATGTTATTGTCAATGATATTTTATTTTCTAATGAATTGATTTACAAAGCATTTTTTGAAAATAAAGAATGGAATAAAGAGAAAATAGAAGATATTTTACAAACTTATAATCTGCTTGATGCACAAGATTTAGAAGAAAATTATTTTTCTATCAATTTTGGGGGTAAATTTTTTAGCCACGAAAATGCCAAAATTATTGGATATATTCGTGAAGATATAGAAAATATTAAACTTGATTTGACAGAAAAAGAATATTGTATTTTACTTGCCACTTTAATTTACAACATTGATAAAAT
>JAYVHJ010000419.1:0-2910 GCA_043771315.1 Raineyaceae bacterium | reverse complement strand
ACATAAATTTATCTTTTTTCTCTTTATTTTAAAATTTATTTTTATTTTAGTTTGAAAAATTAAATTAGAAATACTATATTTACGCACTCTTTAAAAGATAAATTTTAAAGATAAGTTTTAGAGTTCACAATTATCTTTCACTTCAAATAAAAAAAATATGTTTGACAACATCAAAGAAATCCAAGACGGAAAAATCAAAGAAGCCGTTATCAGCGCACTTTCTGGCGCACCTATTTCTAACCTAGAAGTGCTTGTAGCTGATGCTGAAGTAACGGTTAGAGGTGATGTGTCTTCTGCAAGTGATAAAGCAGTTGTGCTTGACAGAGTGCAAGGTGTAGAGGGAATTAGCAAAATTATTGCTGGTATCAATGTGGAAGAAGAAGTAAAAGAACACAGTGGCGAAACATATACCGTAAAACCAGGTGATTCTATGTGGGCTATTGCACAACAATATTTGGGAAATGGCAACGACTGGATGAAAATCTATGAGGAAAACAAAGCACTTATTGGCGCACAGCCTGACCTTATCCACCCAGGATATGTGCTTAAAATTCCTGCAAAAGCATAGTTTTCAATTACGAATGTGCAATTACGAATTACGGATTATTGTCGTAATTCGTAATTGATAATTCGTAATTGACTATTTAATACTCACTCTAATACCCAAAAATCCTCTAATTCCCTGCGTTGGTGCATAAATGTAATTTGGGTCAAAACTCACTCCATACGGATTTGTTGGCGTAGCAATAACTTGCCCATTTGCGCCAAATTGCACATTTTTATCAAAAGGATCTTTTGAACCTGCAATAATAAAAGGATTGTTTTCTTTAAATGGTGTCCAATTTAATAGGTTTTTCACACCTCCATAAATCTCAATACCTGTAAATTTCGTGTAAGTAAATTGAATATTCTGCGTACTCCACCAAGGGGAGTTTTGTTTGCGTGGGTCAAGTGCGCCTAGTGTAGGCAAACGCATTGGGCTATAAATATTTCCTGTGTAGTCAATAACAAGGTTTATTTTAGGAATTTTGTAGCTCACCGCCCAAACACCAGTAAAATTTTCTGTCAAAATTTGCCTTTCAGTTTTACTATTTGTAGTGATAGTATTTGCCATTAGCGTACCTCCTGCAATGATTTTCAAACCGTCCAGTTTTCCTTCAAATTCTACATCCATATTTAGGCTAACTCCTTTACTTTCAGCATATCCAGAAAGATTATCATAAATAATTTTATTGGGGTCGCTATCATAATTTCCAATAATTCTGTTATTAAAAAACGTATAAAAAGCACTTGCATCAAGCCCAATATAGGTTTCATTTTTGAGATTTATTTTCTTAATATAATTAAGATTTATGTTGTAAGATTTTTCAGGATTTAGTTTGTTTTTTATTTCTACCTCTCTTGCGCCTGTGAGGGCTGCGTGGTCTTCTGTAAAAAGATTTACTACCCTAAAACCCGTTCCTGCGTTCAGACGAAGGATATTTCTATTATTGATACTGTATTTGTAGGCAATTCGTGGCGTAAAAATATTTCCGTGATAAGAATTATAATCATATCTAAAACCTGTCAAAAACTTATGTTTTGGAGAAATTTTTAGTTCATTTTGTACAAATATTCCTGGCAACCAAGTTTTTTGTGGCTGATTTTTTTGATTTAAAATGTCGTTTGAAGCTGTTGCAGGCGTATTATCATCATAATACGTATAACGCAAAGCTGCACCAACCAAAAAATCATTTCTTCCAATTGTCTTATCCCAAACAAATTGAGAAAAACCAATATGCTGCTTAGCAATATAAGAAGTTTGACCATAACGACTATCTTGGTCGTGTAAGTTATAAGAAAAAGATAACATTATTTTCTCTTTGGTGGGCAGTTGATAATTACCCAAAAATTCGTAGCGGTTGGTATAAATACTTTCTCCATAAATGTTATCTCCACCCCTGAATGCCTTTGTCCATCTAGTATCTCCGCCCCAACGGTCTTCATAAAAATACCGACCTGCAATAGTAAAAATGCGGTTTTCTTTCCGTTGAATGTTGTATTTTTGGAAAAAAGAAACCCTATGTTGAAGTGTCATATCTGTAAAATTATCATTATTTTTATCTACAACATTCTGAAAATTAAAATAATTGATACCAGTCAAAAGGCTTACTTTTTTATTCAAATTGAGTTTAAGACCCAAATCAGTACTTAATTCTTGCCAAGTTGTACCCATCACATCAACGGACAAAAGTGGCGCATTTTGCGGTTTTTTAGTGATAATATTGATTATTCCGCCTACCGCCTCACTTCCATACAAAGAGGAGGCAGGTCCTTTGACAATTTCCACACGTTCTACAAGGCTATTAGGAATACCTGATAATCCATAAACCGTTGATAAACTACTCACAATAGGCATTCCATCTATCAAAACCATTGTATAAGGTCCTTCTAAACCGTTTATATGAATGTCACCCGTATTACAAACATTACAATTTAGTTGTGGGCGCACGCCATTGACGTTTTGGAGTGCATCAAAAATACTTGGTGTAGGGTTTTTCTTAAAAAAAGTAGGTGAATAAACCTCTACAGGAACAGGGCTTTCTAACCTAGAAACCTCTTTTTGCGTGCCAGTAACAACAACATCATCTAAATCAGCATCCTCTTTTAGTTCAATTAAAATAGGTTTTTCAGTAGTGGAAAGCGTATCTTGTGCAGTTATGTAAAGGATTTTCTCTTGAAAACCAACAGCATTAATGACGAGTTTTATAATGTTTTTGTCAGATAAATCAGTTGGTTTTAATTGATTTAGTTGTATAAAAAACGTCCCAAATTCATCAGCCAAAACGCCAGTATTTGTTCCAAAAACCTTAATTGTAGCATACAGAATTGGTTTTTGGTTTTGTTTTTCAATTATTTTTCCTGTAATGG
>JAYVHJ010000418.1:0-8361 GCA_043771315.1 Raineyaceae bacterium | reverse complement strand
GCATTACTTGTTTAACACCACCTTTTATAGTATTTATTTTTATGAATTGCTTTGTAAGAAATTTGGTAAATAAAACATAAATGTAAGCTAAAATAATTGAAATTGCAATTCTTTATCTAAAATTAAAAAAAAATATAATATGAAAAAATAATGTACATACTAAAATTACTTGCTTTTTGATATTTTAGAATGAAAAAGTAGTAAATTTGTGGAAAATGTGCTTTATTTATCATTCATAATTAAAATTCATCACTAAGAATTATTATTAAAAATTATCATTAAAATGGCTGAATGTTCCGTTATTATTTCTTTTTATAACAAAATAGAGTATCTAAAGCTTGTATTAGAAGGCTTTGAAAGACAATCTTATAAAGATTTTGAAGTAATTATTGCTGATGACGGCTCTAAACCAGAAATTGTTGCGCAAATCAAAGAAATACAAAATAAATATGCCTTTGATATCACTCACGTATGGCACGAAGACTTAGGTTGGCGCAAAAATGAAATACTTAATAAAGCTATTTGTATCACAAAAACGCCCTATATTATCATTATTGATGGTGATTGTATTCCTCACAAACATTTCATCAAAGAACATATTACGTATAGGCAGCCTAGTGTGTGTTTGACAGGAAGAAGAGTTAATTTATCACAAGAAATGACAAGCAAAATCACCGCCACGTCAGTAAAAAATGGAGATTTGGAGCATATTGTAGCAGAATTTATTATTAGCTCTCTTAAAAGACAATCTAGCTACATAGAAACAGGGTTTTACCTCAAAAACAAGTATTTGCGCAAGTGGAGCGCAGAAAAAAAAGTAGGTATATTAGGTTGCAATTTTTCACTTTATAAAGAGGATTTACTCAAAATAAACGGTTTTGATGAACGTTACAAAGCCGCCGCAGTAGGAGAAGATAGTGATATTCATTATAGATTAGAGCTTTTGGGAATGAAAGTGAAATCCATCAAGAATTTAGCTATACAATACCACCTCTATCATGTAGAATTAGAAAGATTACCCATAAATCAACTACTTTTTGAGCAAATACAACGAGAGGCAATAGCTTTTACACCTTTTGGAATAGAAAAAAATAAGTAATTATGAATCTCTAATTATGAATGAATATAAAATATTTAATATATTAAATATGGTATTATCAAAACATTCATTGTAGAAATTTACTTATTTGAGTAATTCTAAAACAAAAAAAACTGTATTTTATTCATAACTCATAACTTATAATTCATAATTATTCACAATGTCAGAAATAACAATTTTTGTAGAAGAAAACGGACAAAGAACACCCTTAACAGTTCCTTTGGGTATAAATTTGAGCTTAATGGAAGTCTTAAAGGGCTATGATTATCCAATAGAAGCCGCTTGTGGTGGTATGGCTTTATGTGCTACTTGCCATATTGAAATCCTTGAAACTATCTTAGAAAGCCTAAAAACGGCTACTTCTGATGATGAATTGGATATGTTGGATACTTTGCCTGTCGTTACAGCAAGTAGTCGTTTGTCGTGTCAAATACGTATTTCAGCTGAATTAGACGGTTTGGTACTGAAATTAGCCTAAATAAGAGATACGAAATAAGAGGTATGAGGTACGAATGTAAAATTTTGATTATTGAGTTATTGTGAAACAAAAAGATTAAGTTATTTAATTTGCATTCCTAAAAAAGTTTCAAAAAATTAAACCAACCCAGAAAATTAGTAATAAATCAACTTAAAATCATAAATAAAATGAGTGATTTCCTACAGCAAATTATCAATATTCCCAAAGGTACATTCAAACGCATTGATTTGAGTATTGCCCGCCTGCCTTCACATACATTGATAGAAATGCCTATCTTTGTTTTTCGTGGAAAAGAAGCAGGCAAATCTTTGTTGCTTACAGCAGGCATTCACGGTGATGAAATCAATGGAATTATGATACTCCGACAAATGATTTCAGAACATCTCTTGATGCCTGACAAAGGCACAGTAATTGTTATTCCTCTTGTAAATGTGTATGGTTTTCTGCAATCTACACGAGAACTTCCTGATGGGCGAGACCTCAACCGTAGTTTTCCTGGTACGCTCACAGGCTCACTTGCTACACGTATTGCGTATATTCTTATGCACGATGTTGTGCCTTTTGTTGATTTTGGCGTAGATTTTCATACAGGAGGCAACCGCATCACAAATTATCCACAAATTAGGTGTGTTTTTAATGATGAAAAAAACATAGAATTAGCTACTGCTTTTTCACCACCTTTTTTGCTAAATTCTGGACTTATAGAAAAATCTTTTAGAAAAGAAGCTGCTAATTTAGGGAAATCTATTCTTGTTTATGAGGGTGGAGAATCTTTGCGCCTTGATGATTTTGCCATAAAAGAAGGTAGAAATGGTATCAAACGACTTATGCACCATTTAAAAATGAAAGAAGATGATTGCCCAGCCACAAATGAAACAATTATTTTACATAAAACTTCGTGGGTACGTGCCAAGGCATCAGGTCTTTTTGATACTGATCTTAAATATGGGGAAAGGGTTCACAAAGACCAGATTTTGGCGTATATTACAGACCCTTACGGAACAACACAAATAGCCGTAAAATGCAAAACAGATGGTTACATTGTTGGTATCAATAATATGCCTATTGTCAATGCAGGTGATGCACTTATACATATTGGACAAAGAAAATAAGTAATTATGAACTTTTTATTGTGAATGAATACAAAATGTTTATAATCAGTTAATTATGTTTCAATAATATGAAAATGAACACTTTATATTTTAGAATAGTTTTTATCATCTTCTTTTTTTGTTTTACTTGTTGCTCTCGTGTGTATAAACAAGAGGTTTCAGAAGATAATTTTCAGTCTGAAATGAATGCGTCAGACCAAATTTTCTTCACGAATACTCGTCAGATATTTTATGATGTAAATAGTGTTGGAGAAAATGCAATGACTACTTTCAAGAAGAAAAACCGCCTTATAGATGCCAAAAAGCCTATTTTAAATCTCGCCATTGTGCGAGATAATAAAAATAGACAAGTATTTATTTATTTTGATTTGAATGATTTTTTTGAAGATAAAATGTATTTTGAAATCCTTTGGGAAAGTACGGTAGACACAAAAACTACATCAACACAAGTCAAACAACCAAAATCAGGGAAATATATCTTTAATGGAGAAAAGAAAGAAAATCATTTCCGCCTTGCCACGCAAATTAGAAATGCAATGATGGATAAAAAACAATTTTTTATTATCAGAAATAATAAAAATAAACAAGAAAAAATACCCATTCTCACCACAGAACAAGAAAAAGATGTTTTTAGGATTACAATGGTGGATTTTTATAGACTGGTAGGACTGCTTTGAGGTGTGAAGTGTTTTTGACGGCAAACAATGTATTTACACACCTCACATCTCAAAAAGTTATTTTCTAAAACCTGTTGCTGACACAATAGCTGTAAAAAAGCCTATCATTAGCTTAAAACCTGCTTCTTGGTAAATTATTTGCCAAATAGTAGTATTTTTTATATTGATTTTGTAGTTCTCAAAATCTTGTGGAGTCTTAAAACGAGTAAGTTGTGCGGGTTTATTAGCATTGATTTCTGCTAGTTTTTCATTTACAAAAACAGGAAGAAAATCAGGAAAAATATTAAAAATAATTGCTGTGGCAAGCCCAAAACCAATTATCATAGCAAAATTAACCAAACTAACCATTACTATCCCTTCTTGAAAATTCAGAGATTCATCATTCACTCTAAACTTAAAAAATAGCATTGCACCAATAGGCACAATCAAATACAAAATAAAGTCAAAGCCTTTAGGAACGCTAGAAAGTGGGTTTTTGTAAACCAAACTAAGCATTACCATAAAAAAAAACATAATAATCAGTCCAAAAATACTAGACAAAATAAGGGTACGAAAATACGGATGTTTCAATGAGTTGTGAGTTGTGAGGGGTGAATTTTACGCAAAATTAAGAAATTATTTAGAAATTATCCTCAAAAAATACTATTTTTGTGAAAAATTCGTATTGGTTATATAATAAATACGTTTGCGTAATTCGTAATTGATAATTCGTAATTGAAAAATGGCTCTTATTCTGTCTGTTAGAGGTTTTACGCCCATTATGGGTGAAAATTGTTTTGTTGCTGAAAACGCAACCATTGTTGGAGAGGTCGTTATGGGCAATAATTGTACTGTGTGGTTTAATGCCGTAGTGCGTGGAGATGTCAATTTGATACAACTAGGCAATAATTGCAACATACAAGATGGCGTAGTTCTCCACGCCACTTACCAAAAATCTAAAACTATCATAGGAAATAATGTTTCTATTGCGCACAATGCCATTGTACACGGTTGCACTATAGAAGACAATGTTTTAGTAGGAATGGGCGCAATCATTATGGATAATGCAATCATTAAAAAAGGGTCTATTATTGCTGCTGGAGCTATTGTTTTGGCAAATACAGTGGTAGAAGAAGGAAGTATTTGGGCAGGAAATCCTGCAAAATACCTCAAACCAACAGGCGACAAAACATCAGAAATAGAAAGAATTGCTAATAATTATCCAATGTACGCAAGTTGGTTTAAAACGTCAATTACGAATTAAAAATTACAAATTACGGTTTGTTCTGTGATAATTAACTAGAAATACTTCACACTTCACACCTCACACTTCACACCTCAAGATATGTCTGAAAAAGATAAAAACATTACTGTAAATGCAACTGCTACAACCGCACCTGCAAAAAAATCTGTCATAAGAGAATGGCTAGATGCTATAGTTTTTGCTGTTGTTGTGGCTACAATAGTGCGCTGGTTAGTTATGGAAGCATTTATGATACCTACGCCTTCTATGGAAAAATCTTACCTTGTGGGGGATTATTTGTTTGTAAGTAAGTTTCATTATGGCGCAAGAACGCCAAAAACCCCCTTGCAAGTACCTCTAACACATCAATATATTTGGGGAACACAAACACCTTCTTATACTGATGTGATACAATTGCCACAATTCCGCTTGCCTGGCATCTCGGAAGTGAAACGTGGAGATGTGGTTGTATTTAATTATCCGTTGGACAAATTCCCTACTGACCTCAAAACAAACTATGTAAAGCGTTGTGTAGGAGTGGCAGGTGATACTGTAGAAGTACGTGATACTCAAGTTTTTATAGATAGTAAACCTGCAGAAAATCCTGCTGAAATGGCATATCAATACCTCGTAAAAACGAATGGAGAAGTAATTAACGACATTAAATTTAAAGAACTTAAAATGCGTACTACAGGACAGTTTCCTGATGCAAAACATAAAGGCGTGCCACAAATTGCACCAGATGGTAGGCAGTATAATGTTGTGCCAGAAGGTTATGATTATGTGCTTAATCTTACAAATGACAACCTAAAAGCTATCAAAGAACTTTCTATCATTAAAGAAATAAAAGTAGATAAACGCACCAAAGGAGAGCCTGAAGCAGGTATTTTTACTGAAAATAGTGGACAAAATTCTAATAGAGATTTTTTTGGTAAACTTTATATTCCTAAAAAAGGGGCTACAATGACAATGAATAGCCAAAATGTGGCTACTTATTTTGGTACAATTCGTGATTATGAAGGACTGAAAGCAGAGAATGTAACCACAAAAGAAGGAAAATTGCTTATTGATGGGAAAGTTGTGGAGAAATATACTTTTGTGCAAGATTATTATTTTATGATGGGTGACAACCGCCACGACTCCGCAGACTCACGTTATTGGGGCTTTGTACCTGCTGACCACGTAGTAGGGAAAGCTGCTTTTGTCTTCTTTTCTGTGGATTCTGAAAATGGTTGGTTTAGCGGAAAATTACGTTTTGAGCGTTTTTATATGGTTTGGCTGATTATTTTAGTGCCTGTTCTTTTGATTTATTTGATTGTATATAAGCTTTTCAAGAAGAAAACTGAAAATACTGTTGCCACAGACACACAGATAAATACAAAAAAATAAGAAGCGCACAACAAGCAAATGAACCAAAATTTAGCACATATTGCTATTCTAGTGGACGACTACGACAAAGCAATAGCCTTTTATACTCAAAAACTGCATTTTATGCTAGTGGAGGATACTGTTTTATCAGAAGATAAACGCTGGGTTTTGGTAAGACCACAAGGTACAAATGGTGTTGCTTTATTATTGGCTAAAGCCTCAAATGAAGAGCAAAAAAGCAGAATTGGCAACCAAACTGGTGGCAGGGTTTTCTTGTTTTTGCATACAGATAATTTTGATAGAGATTATAAAAATCTTCTTGATAATGAAATAAAAATTATCAGAGAAAAAAGCAATGAGAATCACGGTATAGTAGCTGTTTTTGAGGATTTATATGGCAATCTTTGGGATTTAATTGAACCTAAAAAATAAAAATATTTTCTATGCTTTTACAAGACAAATTTAGTATTTCTTTTGCACGCAAAACACCTATTGTGATGCTTATAACGCTTGTAATAGTGGTTACACTTATCAATGTAGCACTTTTTGTGCAACCTTTGGTACAACAAAAAACAATTATTATTATCAATATTTTGGCGGTTTTGGTGGTATTTTGGGTGCTTACTGCACCTTATGTACTGCTACAAAATGAATCAATACGGATAACTGCTTCTGTTTTTAGTACTATTGTTGCAAGAAAAAATCTAATAAAAGAAATCATCATCAAAGAGGAAAAAGCTATTATTTTGATGCAAAATGACCAAAAACATTACATAGAATTTCTCAAAATCAAGGAAAATCAAAGAGAAGATTTTAAAGAAAATTTAGCTAAATATCTCACCTAAACAGGCAACGTAATAATAAACTCACTACCTTTTCCTACTTCACTTTTTATTTTTATATTTCCCTTGTGTTTTTCTATCACTCCATAAGAAATAGACATACCCAAACCCAAACCATCACCTATATTTTTTGTGGTAAAAAAAGGCTCAAAAACTTTTTTTAGTACTTCCTCACTCATTCCTGTTCCTGTATCTTTAATATAGATTTTTATATATTCATTCATATAACGAGTCTTGATAACAATTTCTCCTTTTCTGTTCATTGCTTGAATAGCGTTGGCTATAATATTCATAAAAACTTGATTAAGTTCTCCTGCATAGCATTGAATAGAGTGCATTTTTCCATCAAAATCTTTAATTACTTTAATATTTTGCAAACTAGGTTTTAAGATAATTAAAACGGCATTAATAAGCATATTTACATTCGCTGTTTGCAATTTGTCAGTATCAGTTCTGGCAAATACTTTAAGGCTTTTTATTATTTCAATAGTGCGCAAAGCACCATCTCTAATGTTTTGAGAAAGAATATCAACGTCAGCAAAAAGTTCTTTTAGACTCTCATTATCTTCTTGTGAGCGTATAGGCTTGTATTTGACAACAATATTTTCCATATCTTGTATAAGTTCAATGAGTGTGTTCACTCCTGCATATACAAAGTTGATAGGGTTATTGATTTCGTGGGCAATACCTGCAGAAATAACGCCCAAAGAAGCCATTTTATCAGATTGTACCAAAGAAGATTGCATTATTTTCATCTTATTTTCTGCCTGCTTTTTTTCTGTAATATCTCTTTGAATAGTAGCAATAGAGATAGATTTTTGGGTTTTTTTATCTCTTAAAATGAAAAAAGTAGCATCTGTATCAATAATATTATTAGTTTCTTGATTTTTTAGTTGAATTTCTCCTTGCCAGTTACCATGTTCTGCAATATAAGGAATGACTGTATCTACTAATTGATGCCTATAAGCATCAGAGGTAATATCCCAAGGGCGAGAACTTTTAAATTCTTCTTTATCAGTAATACCTATCATTTTTTTGCCTGCTTTATTGATGTAAAGTAGGCTTCCATCTATACGAGTAAGCGCAATCAAGTCTAGGCTGTTTTCTACAATATCTACAAATTTTTGTTGTTCACGTTGCGTTACGGCTAGTTTTTCTTGAAGCTCTGCCATACGTTTATTTTTCATACTAAGTTCCGTAAACATACGTGTAAGCTCTGTTTGGTTATCAAAAATCTCTTTTGTACGTGTTTCTACAGCACTTTCTAGGCTATTTTGTTGTTGTTTGGCTGAATTTACTTTTGTTGTTAGGCTTTGTTTGAAGAAATAAACAAGGGTGGCACTCATCATAAATACACTAAAAAATACCATATGTTTTACCCAAAATGCCTGTTCTACTGTATAAATTTCTTTCTCTACCAAAGAATAATTTGTATATTCTAAAATAAAATAACCTAAAAGGGGACTAATAATAGCTAGTAATGGAAATAAAACTTCATTTTCATTTTCCAAAAAAGTTGTTAAAATAAATATGACTATTAAGGCATATTGTAAATGATTTTCT
>JAYVHJ010000417.1:0-17214 GCA_043771315.1 Raineyaceae bacterium | reverse complement strand
CGGTTTGTAAACGCTTAAACTCTTCTGACCCTTCACTTTGAATTATAAAGTCATTTAATTGCATTGTATCACTATATGTATAATACAAAATTGCTTGGCTTTCTATGCCATCACGTCCAGCACGCCCAATTTCTTGGTAATAACTTTCCATATTTTTTGGAAGATTATAATGCAAAACAAATCTTACATTAGGTTTATCAATGCCCATTCCAAAAGCAATAGTAGCACAAATGATTTGTACATCATCTTTTATAAATCTGCGTTGTACTTCTGCTCTTTGGTCTGCAGGCATACCTGCATGATAAAAACCAGCACTAAAGCCCTCTTGAATGAGTTTTGAGGCTATTGCTTCTGTTGATTTGCGGCTAAGACAATAAATAATTCCTGACTGCTTTGGACGAAATTTAACAAAATTGATAATTTTTTTCATTCTATCAATCCCCGCTTCCACTTTAATAGAGATATTTTTTCTATCAAAAGATGCCAAAAAAGTCTGCGCATTATTGAGTGAAAGTTGCTTTAAAATATCATTACGAGTGGTTTTGTCGGCAGTTGCGGTGAGCGCAATAATAACTTTGTCAGGAAAGTTGGTTTTTAGTTGCCCTAGTTGCGTGTATTCTGGGCGGAAGTCGTGTCCCCACGAGGAGATACAATGCGCCTCATCAATAGCAAAAAAACTCACATTTAGTCTAGACAAAAGCCCCATAAAACTTGGAGAAACAAGTTTTTCAGGAGAAACATACAAAAGTTTAAGTTCCCCCCTAAAACATTGATTAGCAATGTTTTGATTTTCTATTTCAGATTGAGAACTATTGACAAAAGCAGCTTTCACACCATTGGCTTTGAGTGCATCAACTTGGTCTTGCATCAGGGCAATAAGTGGCGACACCACAATACAAACGCCTTCCATCAGCAAAGCAGGCACTTGGAAACACAAAGATTTACCTCCACCTGTAGGCATCAAAACAAGGGCATCTTTGTTTTCTAATACTTGATTGATAATTTCTAGTTGTTGAGGACGGAAATTTTTATATCCAAAATAATAATCTAAAACCGCTTCTGGCGTGTTTTCTAAGAGTTTTTTAGTTACTTTTTCGTTTTTCATAAAGATTTTTAAGACATATCTTTTAAAAAAACCTTCAAGGTTTTAAAAATCTTGAAGGTCTGATAAACTTTTGATAATAAATGATTTATAAAAATAATAATCAAATAGCTTCAATGCTTTTAAGAAGGGTATTTTTGCCTATAAAATAGCGTTTTGTGTTAAAAACACGCAAAATAACGCCTGCAAGTGCCATTCCCCCACCAATAGCAAGAGCTTTTGGACTAAACTCTTTGGAAGAAATCAAATCAGCAATAACAAATAAACCACCCGCAATAGGCAAATAAATCTGTGCTTGGCGTGGTAAATTGCTTTTATATCCTCTTTTTGTCCATACACGTTCCACCCAAGCCAGTTTTATCTCTCCGCCAGCTATCAAAAAACCATCATCAGTAATCCCTAAAATGTCATTTTTCCTTCTAAACTTCTCTCCTTTTACCCTGTATTCTATCTCATCTCCTGCATAAAAACGTACTCTTTGCGCCTTTCCTATACGGTCTAATGCAAGATAATACTTGATTGTAGTATCTTTTAAAGTACTTTTTTTCTGTAATAAAGTTTCATAATTAGGTTTTACTTGTGCAAGTAAGTTGTTTATAAATAACGGCACAAATGATATAATAATCAATATAAAAAACAAGAAAATACGCATAATTATAAGCCAATTTTTGTGGTGTTTTTTGTCTAAAAAATTCTTACAAAAATACATATTTTAAGGAGATAATAAGTAAAAGCATTAAAATATTTGAAAAATATTCAGAATTATTTTTAAAATTGCTTTATGTAAAAAAAAAGTGTATTTTTGTCTAAAATGATGTAAATCAAAACAATAGAAAGTAATGAAATAATCAAAAAGAAACCTATATGAAACCCTACACAAAAACCTATATTATACTTTTTTTAGCCATTTTTGGCATATTTTCCAATAATAGGCAATCCCATTTGCAGGCGCAAATGTTTCCTACACCACCACAAAAAGTACCTGTTCTCACACAACCCAGCACCATAAAAACAAAGGCTATTTCTATACTTAATTCTACTTATAATGAACTTAATCCTAATATTTCTCCTGATGGGAAGTATTTGTTTTTTATGTCAAAACGAGGTGGAATGACGTGGTCAAAAGGTCGTCCAGAATCACTAGGTGGCGGTTTTGATGGAGATATTTGGTTTTCTCAAAAAATAAATGATGCTTGGAGTGCCCCTTTACCTCTCTCCGTAAATACAGATGATGGTGAAGATGAACCAAATATCTCACCTGATGGGCAAACAGTTTATTATCAAAGTTGGAAAGATTGGCAAGATAAAGGTGGTCCATATTACAAAGCTAGCTTGCAGGGTGTCAATTGGGGTACACCACAAGGGCTTTCTGGTGGTATTTATCAGTTTTTTTTGAATGACAAAACCACCTCACACGACACAGATGGTATGGCAGTTTCTCCTGATGGTAATACATTTATTGTTGCTCTGGGAGCTTATACTGGGAATATGGATTTATATATTAGTTTTAGAGTGGGTGGCGTTTGGTCGTATCTTACAAAACTCAACATTAGTACGCCTTACAATGAGCGTGCGCCATTCATTGCAGCAGATGGGAAAACGCTTTATTTTGCCTCCAATGGCTATACTTCTGCAGGTGGTTTAGATATTTTCAAAGGAACACTCAACGCAAATGGTACTGTAACAGATGTGGTGAATATTGGTGCACCTTTCAATACTGCCCAAAATGACCAAGGTTTTATCTTGACAGCAGACGGAAAAGAGGCTTATTTTGTAAGAAATGGAGATATTTATTATGCTGATATTACTAATTCTCCCAAAACAATGAAGCCAAAAAGTACACTCATTATTGAAGGAGTTGTTACGAGCAAACGTACAAAAAAACCTCTAAATACTGAAATTATTTTTAAGACAGATAAAACAAACAAAATCATTGCTAGCAACGCCTACACAGGAAAATATGTACTTGTTTTAGAAAAAACAGACTTAAAACAACTCAATCAAGCTATCAAAAAAGCTGGTTATACACCTTATATGAAAGATATTGCTATTACGAATGATGATAATTCTGAAAAAATAACCCTCAATATTGAGCTAGAAGACAGTGAAGAAAGCATCAAGCAACGAGAGGAAATAGCCAAGAAAAAAGAAGAGTTACTTAAAAAACAACGTGAGGAAGCAAAAAAACGAGAAGATATAAAAAATGGCAAAACACTTGTTCAGCAAAAATATGCTCGTAGAGAAGCTATGGCAGAATATCCACGCTAAAACATTATTCTCAAAACAAAGTTATCAGTTTATACACCACAAAAAATATTTTTCACTGAATTTTTTAACCCATTTATTTTTATAATTCATTTTTTAATGGAAAAATTATATATAAAATCAACAGAACTTACATCACAAGTTACGCTAGACCCTACTACTGGCAAAATTGAGTTCGTTGGTATATCTATTCCAGAAGATTCTTATGAGTTTTTTACCCCTATTCTGACTTGGATTGATGAATACATAGACAATACTTGTGAGCAAACTTTGGTTGTTTTTAATGTCAATTATTGTAATACTAGCTCTTCTATGTTTATTTCAGAGATTTTACGCCGTTTGCGCCGCATCTTCAAAGAACAAAAAACTATTCGTGTTGAATGGTATTATATGGCTGATGATGAGGATATGCAAGAATTAGGTGATAATTTCAAACGTATTAGTCAAATGCCATTTGATATCATTCCCCTGTAAATATACTTCAAAAGGCATTTTAAAGGGTTTTAAATGATGAATTTAAAACCCTTTTGCTTTTTTATTTTTTTAGATTTATTTCTTTCAAAAGTGCTTTATAATCTTCATTATCAGGCTCAAAACGCAGACAAATAGCTATTTTTTCTTCTGCTTTTTTGTAATCTTTCAAGCCTAAATATGCCATTGCAGCCCAATAAATGGCATCATTATTAAAACTATCTAGATTTAATACCTTGTCTGTATCCACAAGACAAAGCCTATAGTCCTCATTAGCAACATAATAACTGGCACGTTCCAAATAAAATTCTTCATTTTCTGGGTCATTTTCAATTGC
This sequence comes from Raineyaceae bacterium, assembly GCA_043771315.1. Taxonomy (GTDB): domain Bacteria; phylum Bacteroidota; class Bacteroidia; order Cytophagales; family Thermonemataceae; genus JANYGM01. Next base: position 13,039 of record JAYVHJ010000417.1, on the reverse strand, counting down.
CTCTGTAATGATTGCTATGGCATCTTTATATTGCTCATTTCCATAAAAAATCTGCGCCAACGTATAGAGATAGTCGTTTTCATCTGGATTTAGCATTATTGCTTTTTGCAGAAATGTTGCCGCTTGTGAATAGTCTTCTTTATTCTTGTAATAAATTCCTTTCACGAAATAATAATATTCTAAATCTAAACTTTCATTTAGATTTTTCTCTGGATTTAGATAATTTGGGTTGATTTTTTGATAAATATTTTCTGCTTTTTGAAGTGATTTTTGTGCCAAATCTAACGACAAATTATCTTTGGTTTGTTGATTTTGATAATTTTGTAAATGTGCAAAAGTGCAAATAACGTGATTATAAGCAGAAAGACTATCTATTTTGATAGCTTTCTGTATGCTTTCAAGCATTATTTTTGGGCTGTCTGTATTCAAAGCACGAGTTTGATAACCTACTACTTTTACACTATCAAGTTGCTTATTATTTAGGTTGATAAGTTTGCGCAAATCTCCTAAAAGTACAATTTCTTCTCCTAAAAAATTCTTTTGTTCTATGATTTCTGGTAAAACAGAAATAGCACGCAAATAATCTTCTTTTGCATTAGTTAGTGAAGTTTTATGACTAATCACAGCCCTATCATACAACATATTTGCCGAAATTTCTTCTTGCTCCAAAAGTAAAGAAAGTGCTTTACTGATATTTTCAAAAGCATTTTTAGTGCTGTTTGGCATATCTTTTAGCTGAAAATAATTTTTAGCTAATTGATAAAAAACATCAGGATTTTTAGATTGCATGTTGTTTTTTTGATTATTTTTACTATGGTTTTCATTACTATTTTCATTATCAGAATGAAGATTTTTAAGTACAGAAATAGCCATTACGTACTCCTTACGCATATAATATGCCTGCGCCCACGTCAAAAAATCAACTTCCTCAAAATCTTCTGCATCTTTTTTGGATAGCATCAAATAAATATCAATAACTTCTTTGTATTTTTTATTTTCAAACAAAATAAGTGCCTTAATGCGCATTGCATCATAGTTTTTGGGATTGAGGACAAGGCTTTTTTCTATGTCTTCTGTTGCTTTTTTATTATCATTCTGAAAATAATACAAATATGCCCTCAACTCATAAAAATGGCTATTTTTTGGCTCTCTTTTGATGGCTTCATTGAGGTAGTTTTCTGCTGTTTCATACTCTTCTGTAAGCATATAAAGTTGTCCAAAATCTGCATAAATATCCGCTTTGGAGCTATCTAGAGCATAAGCACGCAATAAATAATCTTCTGCCAACTCAAAATTTTCTAATTTCATATTTGCCTTACTCGCACCCACAAATGAAGCCGTATCTTTGGGGAAAACTCCCAAAACCGTCCTAAAACTCTCATCTGCAAGTGTATATTCACGCATAGCCAACTGGTAAAAACCCTTAGCATAAAGCGTATTTCTATCTTTTGGGCTGATTTTCTCACACTCTTCCAACAGAGCAAAGCCTTTCTTAGCATTACCTTTTTCAAATGCTTTGATAGCACTTTTATAGGTTTTTTGGAGATTTTGGGCTATTATTGGTGACGAAAATAATAAGCCTAAAATAGCTAAAAAACATAAATTTATTGTTTTCATTGAAAATAAAGAATATTTTAAACAAGTTTCCCACAAAAGTAAACTTTTTTCGCTATTTAAATAAAAATAAAACATATTTTTACAGATTCAAAAAATTACAAAATTAGCCTTACACTTTTGTAATAGACAAACATAAAATCAATTTTAAAAATGGAAAATGACCTAGTTATCAAAGAATTACAACAAACAAATGCTGCCTTACAAGATTTGTTTGACAATTCTAATGATTTGATTTTTGTTTGTTCGTTGGAGGGTGATTTGCTATTTAGCAATAAAGTTTTTAGAGAAAAACTTGGGTATTTTATAGATGACTTGAAGGAAATCAATCTTAAAAATATTATTGCAGAAGACTACAAATCAAGTACTTACGCTCAAATTTCTGCTGTTTTTGAGGGAGAAGATAATATTAGTTTTCAAACGGCAGTTTATACCAACAAACGCCAACTTTTGCATCTTTCTGGCAGGCTCAATGCAAGGCGTGAAAACAACAAAATACTTGCTTTTAGGGGTATTTTGAATGATATTACGGATAGAATTCTTGCTGAAAAGCAACTAGGAAACCAAACAGCACGCCTCAATGCAGTTTTTGAAAGCGGCTCACATCTTATGTGGACGGTGAGCCGTGAGCGCAAGTTTACGGCTTTCAACAACAATTATGCTAGGGCAGTAGAAGAACAATATGGCATCATTCCGCAACTAAATCAGCCACTAGATATGCTTAAAAGTGCTATTGCACAAGAAAAAGTAGATGCTTTTTGGAAAGAAAAATTTAAGGCTGCTTTTCTTGGAAAAGTACAACATTTTGAAATAAAAGTAATTGATAGAAATGGTATTTTGAGGTGGCGTGAAGTTTATCTAAATCCTATCTATATTACTGAAAATAATGAGAATAATTTCATTCAAACTATCCAAAATGATATACAAAATAATACTCAAAACAATATTCAAAACATACAAGAAGTAGCAGCTATTGCGCACAATATTACTGAAAAAAAGCTCTCTGAAATTGCCTTAAAAGAAAGTGAAGAAAAATTTAGAAATATCTTTATTTCGTTTCAAGATATTTATTACCGCTCTGATTTAAAAGGAGTTATACAAATGATAAGCCCTTCTATTTATGAGTTAGGTGGTTATTTGCCAGAAGAAATGTTGGGAAAAAGGGTAACTGATTTTTATGTTTTAGAGAATAACGAAACAGCAAATTTAGAAGAAAATATAATTTTAATTCAGCAAGATTTTCATAAAGAGTTTCTTAAAAAAGCCTTCAAAACCTTGTTTAAAAACGGTAAACTACGAAATTTTGAAGTTGGCTTGCGTTGCAAAAATGGGAATGTAGTAGAAAGTATGTCTAATATTCGGCTAATTTTTGATGATTTAGGAACACCTATTGCCATTGAAGGTGTGATTAGGGACATTACGGAACTTAAAAAAACAGAACGTAAAGCACTACTAGCCAAAGAGTTAGCAGAAAAATCTTTGAAAGTAAAAGGTAGCTTTCTGGCTAATATGAGCCACGAAATCAGAACGCCAATGAATGGCATTATTGGTATGATTGATTTACTTTCTGGTACAGCTCTTTCTCAAAAACAGCAAGAATACGTCCAAATTGTCAAAAAATCTTCTGAAACTTTGCTTACAATTCTAAATGATATTTTGGATTTATCTAAGATTGAGGCAGGGAAAATGCAACTTAATGAAAAAAATATTTCTTTGAAAAATACAATTGACAAAATTTATGCACTTTTCAAACAACAAGCAGAAAGCAAACATAATCAACTAAAATTTTCTTTTGAAAATGATGTACCTGATGCCATTTTTGCTGATGAAACACGTCTTTTGCAGATACTTTCCAACCTTGTTTCTAATGCAATTAAGTTTACAGAATCTGGGAAAATTACAATTTATACAGAAGTTGACAAAGTTTTAGAGAGTAATTTAGAAAATAACGAAAATCAGCAAACAACGCAAGAAATTATCCTAAAAATCTCGGTAAAAGATACAGGAATTGGAATTTCTAAGGAAAATTTGGACAAACTTTTTTATTCTTTTAGTCAAGTAGATAACTCATTTTCAAAGAGTTATGCAGGTACAGGCTTGGGTTTGGTTATTTCAAAAGAACTATCTAACTTGATGCAGGGAGAAATGGGTGTAAGCTCCGAGATAGGAAAAGGAAGTTGTTTTTATTTCACATTTAAGACGAGTATTACAAACAATATTTCCAAAGAAACTAATCAAAATAATGTTTTAAATTTGGTAGCAAATTTTGATAATTCTACTAAAAAAAGTGTTGATAATCAAGAAATTACATTTTTTGATACTTGTCCTTTTATTTTGATAGTTGATGATAATGCTATCAATAGGCGGGTTGCAGGTGATATTTTAGAGAAAAGTGGTTGTAGAATAGATTTTGCAGCAAGTGGTTTTGAATGTCTTGAAAAAGTACAAAAAAATCAGCTGGAAAATCAAAAATATGCACTGATTTTGATGGATATTCAAATGCCTGATTTGGACGGAGTAGAAACAATGAAAATTTTACATCAATATTCCCTACAAAACGTATCAGAAAGTCAGCAAAAAACAACTCCTATTGTGGCTATGACTGCGTATGCTATGATAGAAGACAAAGAAAAATTTTTGAAAAGTGGTTTTGATGACTATATTTCTAAACCTATTCGTGCCGAAATTTTACTAAAAACTATCCAAAAAACTATTGTTCAAAATATTGAAAATCAAATAGTTACAAGTAAAGTGCTTGAAAATAAAGTATCTAAAAATGAAACTATTAACGAAATTATCAATAAAAATGTATTAGCACAACTTAAAAAATATGGTGGAGATGAACTTGTGCTAGAAAGTTTGAAAGATTTTCAAATAGAAGCAAAATCTTTAATTGAAAACTTGGAAGTTTTTATCCAAAATGATGATTTTAGGCAAATAGCCTCACACATACATACGCTCAAAGGTAATGCAGGCACATTAGGTGCAGATGATTTGGCAGAAAAAGCCACTATTATTGATAAAGATATGAAAGAAAAAGAATATTTAGCAGATGATGCAAATTATAAGCAAAACTTACATCAAAATTTTGAAAATTTAAAGAGAAGTTTTGAGGTTTGGCAAGCGTATTTTAAGGAAAATTTTTAAGATTTTTCTGTTTATTTTTCGTATATTTGCACAAAAATAAATAGCTTAAAACTATGGCAAATAAAATAAAACAATGGTCTGAAGCTGAAATAGTGGATACTTTTGAGCTTACAAAAACTAAAGTCAATGAAACATCAGGTAAAAACTTAAATACCAATTTAATAGAAAAATGGTTAAATACAACAACTATTCTTAGTCATGAAGATGCTGCCACAGTGAAAAATCTCGCCAAAGAAGCATTTGAAAATGTAGAAAATTGGAACGAAGAAGACTTAAAAATGAATTTTATTGCTTTTATTATTGCTATTTCGGGGCTAAAATCAAATAATAAATTTCGTAGCCTTTATGAGAAAACAGTTCAGGCAACAGTTGAAGGGCATTTTTTGAAGACAAAAACTGATTTTATGATTGCAAAAGGCGTGATGGATTTGGTAAAAGTGCCTTATTTTCATTTTCAAGAGTACAAAAAAGAAAAAGACCCCAACGGAGACCCACTGGCACAACTAATAGAGGCTTTTTTGATAGCACAAGAGAAAAATAAAAACGGAAAACCAATGTATGGCGCGTATGTTGTTGGTAGATTTTGGTATTTTGTAACAATGGAAGGGAAAAATTATTGCGTTTCTAATGCCTACAACAGCACAGAAGAGAAAGATTTAATACAAATAATTGCTATTTTGCGCAATTTTAGAGTGATATTAGAAACAACTTTAATAGACTAAAAAATTGTGAATTGTGAATTGTGAATTGTGAATTATGAATAAATACAGAATTACCAGAAATTTAACATCTAATATTTTAATAAAATTACTTTAAGAAACAGGAATTAAATAATCTCATCTTTTTATTTTTTACAATAGCTTAATAATCAATATTTTATATTCGTACCTCGTACTTCTTATTTCGTACCTCTTCCTAACATACATTACAAAAATATAATTTAACCCCATTTATGGACATCAGACACAACGCCCTGCAACAACCAGCAGAAATTCTACTTAAAGAAATTGACCTAGAAAACCATATCAGGACACAATTAGACGAAACACAGATTTATTTTGACTATAATCTTGTGCCTGACGCAGAAACAAGTAATTTAATCATCAAATTAGACCTTATTACTATCAATAGGGAACATAATCAGAAGTTTTTGTTTCATTCTGTGAAAGGAAATAACAAAATTTCTATCCTAGAAGAGATGATTTCTTACATTGCAGAATACAAGAAAAATCAGGAAAGTTATGAAATACAATGGTTAGATGCCAAAAATAATATCAAAGTGGAACTTTCTTGGTTTCGTGGAAATGATATTTTTGATGTTCTCCAAAAATTTTATTACGACAAAGAAAAAAGTCGCTTTAAAATCCTCAAAATCAAGCTAATGCCAGAAGCTTAATTTTTAGGTACGAAGTTTGAAGTAAGAGGTACGAAAATTGAAATACAACATTGAAATGCAAAGCTGAGAAATCAAAAACAAACAAAAACACGCTAAAAACAAATCAAAAATACAATAAAAATGTCCAATTCTGTTAAAAATATTAGTACACTCAATCCCAAAATTTCTGTTACTTTAGATGCACAAATAGCTGATTTTGTACGACAAGTTGTTACCGTTTCTCGTGAACAACTGCTTGCCATTTATCTTTATGGAGAGATAACACAGGAAAGTTTTGACGAAAAACGCTCTACTATCAAAACTTTTATTGTTTTTGAAAAAGTTAGCACAGACTTGCTAGAAATGATTGCTCCACCTATTTTGTCGGCTAACAAAACTTTTAATTTGCAGGCAAATATCATCACAAAAGATGAAATGCTAACCTCTTCTGACGTTTTTCCAATAGAATTTACGGACATAAAAGTCAAAAATTACCTTATTTATGGCAAAGATGTTTTTCATAGTTTGACTATTTCCTTGGAGGATATTCGTTGCTCGTGTGAGAGAAATTTGAAGGAAATGCTCTTTTCAATGCGACATTATTTTATGCTAGAACTTAAGAATCCTGCTAATTTGACAGAAAAACTTACAACTAATTTTTCAGAACTTCTGATTTGTCTTGATATGGTGATTTATTTGCGTACTGGTTTTTTTGCAACAAGTACAGAAAACATCATTAACAACGTCAAAAGTGAGTTAGAGGTGGATAATGTGCCACTACAAACCGTTTATGAGATGCAACAAGGGCGGGCTGGGCGTGGAAATCATACAGAAATAATCACTATCTACAACAATTATCTTAACCTAATTGTGCGTACCGCCTCTATGGTGGATAAATTTGAAGTGTATAGATAATTTTAAATTGTGAATTGTGAATGAATACAAAATGTTGATAATCAAAACATAAACGCTATTACAGTAATCAAATAAAATTTATTTTGAAAATATTTTTTTTCATATTATTGAGTTTTCACTTTCTTTTGGGCGGATTCCTGCCCAAAAGTGACTTTATGCTCGTGGCAAAGTTGCCTAATCTGTACCAAGAATATGAGAAAATAAACGGGAAAACTGATTTTTTTGAGTTTTTGGAGGAACAATTTTTGGAGCAATTTTTAGAACAAAGTCTAAACTTTGAAAGCATTTTTGGTTTGGAAGATGATGATGAAAACGAAGAAAATGAGGCAATACCTATTCCGTTTCAGAGCCAACAGCTTACCAATATTGTGCTTTTTTCTATGAAAAACATACAATTTTCGTTTAATAATTTTGCTCAAATCCTTGAAAAGAACTTTTTAATTTACAAAGAAAGTTACTTTTATATTTTTTCTGGCTTTGTATTCCAGCCTCCAAAAAATTAAGCTTGCTTGCGTATTGCGTGCAATACACGTAATACTTGTGTAAGCAAGCGCAAAACATATTTTAATTCAAAAAATAATTTCAAAAATTTTAATAATCTAAAAAATGAAAAATATCATTTTTATAGCCGTTTTGCTGACTTCATTTTCAGCAAATACGCCCCTTTGCGCACAAAAAAATGTGCCACAAGCCGTTCAAACCACTTTCAAAGCTATGTTTGCTGATGCCAAAAAGGTGAAGTATAGCAAAGAAACTGATGGTAGTTTTGAGGTTGATTTTAAGCAAAACAATATCAAAAGTTCTGCTCATATCTCCGCAAAAGGTGACTGGTTGGAAACTGAACAGGAAATTAAGAAAACTGATTTGCCAAAAAACATCTCTCAAATGCTTGCAAAAGATTTTGCAGGTTGGGAGATTGAAACCTGCGAGAAAGTGAAAACTCTTGAAAAAGGTACTTTCTATGAGGTTTTTGTGGAAAAAGGTAAGGAAAATCTTGAACTCAAAATTGATGAAACAGGTAATATCTTTGAGAAAAAACCTGCTAAAAAATCAGAAGGAAAAGATGACCAAGATGATGATGACAAAAACAAGAAAAAAGACAAAAAATAAAGTCTTTTGAGTTTTGATTTTCTAAAAAAAACCTTCAAGAAAGTAGCATAAATGCTATTTTCTTGAAGGTTTTCTGTTGTTTTCTTCTGAAAAATTATCATCTAAAAACTACTCAAAAAACAAATAAAGTGACACAGAATAGTTATGTAGCTTTGATATTGGCGTAGTATAGGGGTTTTTATCTTGTACAAAAACATTGTTCAAACCAGTAGAAAAACGTAATTCTGGAGAAAATTTGAACCTAGAAAAAAACTTTTCAAAACCTGCGCCAATCTCCAAAGCTACATCACTTGTACTTACTCGCACAATATCCTGTTGCTCTGCCCTACGTGTAGAGATAGCAAAAGACGGTTTTATACCTGCCACAAGGTACACACGTGAATCTCCACGCCTTTGCGACTTAAATTTTGCTTGCAAAGGCAAATCCAAAATAGTGGATTCTACGGTTTTGAGCGTGATTTCTTTCGTTGTGAGGTTGGTGTATTCTATGGTGCGCTCATTAAAAGTTGCCATTGGTGCAAAACGCAAATCAACATAATCATTGATGCGGTAATTAGCTAAAAGCCCCAAAGCAAAGCCTGTAGTAACTTTTGCGTTCATCAAAAGGTTAGGATTATTAGCATAATCTTCAGAATTTGTGATGTTAAATCTGGTCAAATTTAGCCCAATAATAAAGCCATAATGCCAGTCTTGCTCATCATAATCTGCCAAATTAGTGGGCGCATAGCTTCCACGTGAACGCCTTTGCGTTTGCGCCTGCGTATCAAAAATAGCTGAAAAAATGAGCAATAAAAATAAACAAAAACTGCTTATACTTCTTACAGAGATGGTTTTTTCCCCATATAAATAGAACTTACGCCAAAAGAGAGAGATGTGCATTTTGAATTTTTAAAGCCAATTTTATCTAAAATAGTAATGAATTTTTCTCCATCAGGAAAAGCCGCCACAGACTCTGGCAAATACGTGTAAGCACGTGTATCTTTTGACACCAGTTTCCCAATAGTCGGCAAAATATAACTAAAATAGAAATTATACAACTGTTTGATAGGAAAAGTTTGTGGACGAGAAAACTCTAGCACAACAACCGTGCCGTTTGGTTTCAAAACCCTGTACATATCCGCCAAGCCTTTTTCTAAATTTTCAAAATTTCTTACACCAAAAGCTACAATAATAGCATCAAAAGTATTATCAGGGAAATTTAGCCCTTCAGAATCCCCAGAAAGCATTTCTATTTTGTCAGAAATATTTTTTTTCTTCATTTTCTCACGACCAATAGACAACATTCCTTCAGAAATATCTACGCCAATTACTTTATCAGGATTTAGGGCGAGTGCCTCAATGGCAAAGTCCCCTGTACCTGTCGCCACGTCCAAGATGAGTTTTGGTTTTTCTGGTGCAAGCATTCTTATAGCTTTTTTGCGCCACAAAATATCAATACCCAAACTTAGTGTGTGGTTAAGCAAATCATATTTAGGAGAAATATTATCAAACATTTCTGCTACTTCTGTTTTTTTGCTATCTGATTTATTATAAGGAAGAACAGCCATTTCAATTACGAATTATCAATTACGAATTACATTTATATAAGTATTTTTTAACTACTATTTTGTGTGAATAGTTTTAAAACAAAGATTTTATTTATATCTTTGCGCAAAGATAACACTCAATTTTGGAAAGTACACAATAAAATTCAATAAATTTAAAAGATAATTTCAACAAAAAAGAACAAATTTCAGCTAAATTTTCTCTGAAAAATATTTTAGGTATGATTATTGCTGAATTTTTGGAAACAAATATTTACCACTCAACTCTCTTTTCTTATTGAATGAACTTTCCGCAAATAGTACAATTAGTTTTAATTAAATTTCATTCAAAAAAACGTATAATGACAAAACGTAATTTAAGCAACCCAAAAAATATTTTTTTAGCCGCAATTCTTCTTCTTGGAGGTACACAACAAGCATTTTCACAAGCCACAAGTGGAGCAAATGTACTTACAACAGCTATGCCTTTCCTAAATATCCCTGTTGATGCACGTGCCGCAGGTATGGGAGACGTGGGCGTTTCTACTTCGTTTGATGCTAATGCTAGCTTTTGGAATCCTTCAAAAACAGTTTTTTCAGAGAAAAAATATGGTGTGGCACTTTCTTACACTCCTTGGCTAAAAAGCCTTGTCAATGATATGTCTTTGTCTTATCTCACAGGTTTTTACAAAATAAATGAACGTCAAGCCTTAGATATTGGAATGACTTATTTCAATTTGGGAAGTATCCAATACACAGATGCTAATGGCGCAAGTTTGGGTGATGGTCGTCCTCGTGAGTTTGCTATTAGGGCGCATTATTCTACTAAACTAAGTGACCAGTTTAGTATTGCTGTTGGTGGTTTTTATGCTAATTCTAACATTACGCAAGGTCTAGGCGGCTCTGGAAGTGCTAATCCTACACGTCCTGGAAATACTGCAGGCGCAGACATTAGTGCTTTTTATAAGAAAACTGGGCTTACAGTTGCTCAACTTCCCTTAGACATTAGTGCTGGCGTAAACATTTCTAATATTGGTGCAAAAGTTTCTTATGGAGGAAACAATCAGCGTGATTTTATTCCTACTAATTTTCGTATTGGTAGCACAGGAAAAGTAAGCCTAGACCCCTATAACAAATTGGCGGTTTCATTAGAATTTAACAAATTATTAGTACCTACACCTCCTGTACGTGATGCACAAGGTAACATAATCAAAGGCAAAGACCCAAGAGATATTACACTTTTGCAAGGTATTTTTGGTTCTTTTTCTGATGCACCAGGCGGGTTTTCTGAAGAATTGAGAGAATTTATGGTAAATTTTGGTACAGAATATTCTTATTCAGACGAACAAGGTAATGAATTATTTTTGGTGCGTGGTGGCTACGTTCACGAGGCACAAGACAAAGGAGACCGCAAATATTTTACGGCTGGTATTGGTGCAAGATACCAAGTTTTTGGTTTAGATGTGGCTTATATGATACCTACAACACGTTCTAGCCCGCTTGCAAATACATTGCGCTTTACTTTGCACCTTAATTTTGGTAGTAGCAACAACAATTCAAATAGCAATGGCGTTCCAGAAACTGCACCAGCTAACTAGTAATTCAATTACGAATTATCAATTACGAATTGCAAATTTTTTGTATTAAAATGTATTTGTAGATACGTCACCGCAGTGCGTATCCACGTAGAACAACAAGAAAGCAAACAATATCATAATGATTGATTTGGAATAAATACATTGTTCTACATGGATACGCACTGCGGTGCGTATCTACCAATCACAAAAATCTCACACAAGATGTGGGAAACATTATAACCCCCTCACCAAAAAAACACCAAATGCAAAGATTCACAATACTTTGGGCAGATGACGAAATTGATTTGCTCAAACCTCATATCTTATTCCTTACGCAAAAAGGATATGATATTACCCCTGTCAATAGTGGCACTGATGCCCTTGACAAACTTGATGAAAATTTTGATTTGATTTTTTTGGACGAAAATATGCCTGGTCTTAGCGGACTAGAAACCCTCGCCCAAATCAAAAAAATACGCCCTCACGTGCCTGTCGTGATGATTACCAAAAGTGAAGAAGAACACATTATGGAAGAGGCTATTGGCGGACAAATTGCGGATTATCTCATAAAACCCCTTAATCCTAACCAAATTCTTATTTCTGCTAAAAAAATCCTAGATAACAAACGTATAACAACTGAAAAAAATACCATTGGTTATCAGCAAGATTTTAGACACATTGCCACCGCCTACAATGAACGTATCAGCCACGAAGAATGGGCAGATATTTACAAAAAACTCGTTGGTTGGGAGCTGAAAATGGAGAAAATGGAAGATAATGGTATGGCAGAAGTTTTGGATATGCAAAAATCTGAAGCTAATACCAATTTTACGAGGTTTATACAAGAAAATTATGAAGATTGGTTGAATGAAACAGGTCACGACAAACCTATGCTTTCTCATCAAATGATGAAAAAAAGAGTGTTCCCTTTGCTTGCAGAAGACAAACCTACTTTTTTTATCTTGATTGATAATTTGCGCTATGACCAATGGAAAACCATTGAACCAATAGTTTTGGAGTATTTTAATATGGAAAATGAAAGCACCTATTATTCTATTTTGCCAACAACTACGGCGTATGCTCGTAATGCCATTTTCTCGGGCTTAATGCCTTCTGATATTGCAAAAACACACCCTCAACTTTGGGTAAATGAAGAAGATGAAGAAGGAAAAAACCTACACGAAGAAGAATTTTTGCGTAAACAACTGGATAGTAGCCGTTTGAAAGACGTGAAAATGAGTTATCACAAAATTATCACGCAACAACAAGGCAGGCATTTAGTAGAAAATTTTAATAATTTGCTACCAAATAAACTCAATGCTATTGTTTATAATTTCGTGGATATGCTCTCACACGCACGTACAGACGTTGCTATGATACGTGAGCTTGCACCTGATGAAGCTGCATACCGTTCCCTAACCAAATCTTGGTTTCAACATTCTCCACTTTTGGATATGTTGCGCAAGATTTCTGAACACAAAGCCAACCTTATTATTACGACTGACCACGGCACTATTCGTGTTAAAAAACCTTTCAAAATAGTAGGCGACAAGCACGTAAACACTAATTTGCGCTACAAACAAGGCAAAAATTTGAGCTATGACAACAACCAAACGGAGGTAGTCAGCACAAGGAAACCAGAAAGATTTTTCTTACCAAAGATGAATATTTCTAGTAGTTATGTGTTTGCTGCTGCAGATTACTTTTTTGCTTATCCAAACAATTTTAATTACTACGTAAACTACTATAAAGATACTTTTCAGCATGGTGGCGTGTCG
>JAYVHJ010000416.1:0-2817 GCA_043771315.1 Raineyaceae bacterium | reverse complement strand
CCCGTTTTGCTAATGGCTATTTTTACAAAATTACCATTGCTAAGAATAGAATTTTGTGCAAAAACTGCTTTTAAAGGCAAAATAAGCAATAAAAATGGGAAAAGCAATAATTGTAATACTGAAAGATAAGAAATATTTTTTTTCATGTTATTGGTGATATTGTTCTAGTTTTAATTTCATTAGCAAAAATTATGCAGAAAAATTTATTTTTGCCCTATACCTAGTACAAATTTACAAAGAATTTGACTATAAAAATGCTATTAGTACAATAAATTCACAAAAACCACAAGGAATTTACAAAAAATCTACAAAAATGCTTACTTTTGTATCTATAACCAAATTAGGTTACTATTTTGTTCTAATTTTAACAAAAAAATCACTCAATATTACTCACTCAATACTCAAAAAATGGCAGATTATCAGTTTTCAGCAATAGAAAAAAAATGGCAAAATAAATGGCTACAAAGCAAACTTTACAAAGCAACAGAAGATACAGAAAAGCCTAAATACTACGTTTTGGATATGTTTCCGTACCCTTCTGGCGCAGGCTTGCACGTAGGGCATCCGCTTGGGTACATTGCCTCCGACATTATGGCACGCTACAAACGCCTAAAAGGCTTTAATGTGCTTCACCCTATTGGTTTTGACTCTTTTGGACTTCCTGCTGAACAATACGCCATACAAACAGGGCAACACCCAGCCCTTACGACAGAAGAAAACATTACAAGATACATCTCACAACTCCAAAATATAGGTTTTTCTTTTGATTGGGATAGAGAAGTACGTACTTCTGCGCCTGATTATTACAAATGGACACAATGGATTTTTAAGCAACTTTTTAATGCTTATTATGACCAAAAAGCCAATAAAGCACAAAATATTAGTGTTTTGATAGAAGAATTTGAAAAAAATGGAAATATCAATATTTCTAAGGCGGAAAGTGCCGTTTGTGATGAAGATACGCCTGTTTTTTCTCAAAAAGAATGGCAAAATTTTTCTGAAAAAGAAAAATCAGATGTGCTTTTAAAATACCGTATGACGTTTTTAGCTGATGCTTTCGTTAATTGGTGTCCTGCGCTAGGAACAGTGCTTGCCAATGATGAAATAAAAGATGGCGTTTCTGAACGTGGTGGCTATCCTGTGGAGCGTAAGCGTATGCGCCAATGGATGATGCGCATTACAGCGTATGCAGAACGCCTTTTGAATGATTTGGATAACCTAGATTGGTCTGATTCTATCAAAGAAGTACAAAGAAATTGGATAGGAAAAAGTATTGGCGCAGAAATTACGTTTTATACAACTACAACCACCCCTAACCCCTCCTTTGAAGGAGGGGAACAAAAAACTCCCATCCTTCCTAAGGAGGGGCTGGGGGTGGTTAAAATCCCTTTAACTGTCTTTACAACACGTGTGGACACTATTTTTGGGGTTACTTATTTGGCTATTGCGCCAGAACATGAGCTAGTGGCATCTCTTACGACTTCTGCACAAAAAGAAGCAGTTGCTGAATACGTAGAAAAAGCCACCAACCGTTCAGAAAGAGACCGTATGGCAGATGTAAAAACGGTTTCAGGTGTTTTTACGGGCAGCTACGTAACCAATCCTTTTAATAACGAGCAAGTTCCCGTTTGGATTGCTGATTATGTGCTTGCAGGCTATGGCACAGGCGTTGTAATGGCTGTGCCTTGTTCTGATGACAGAGATTACCGTTTTGCAAAACATTTTAACTTGCCCATTATCAACGTAATAGAAGGAACTGAAACGCTAGAAAATCCTACTGAAAAAAAATATGGCAAAATGATAAATTCTGGATTTTTGAATGGTTTAGACACAAAAGAAGCCATCAATAAAGGAATAGAATTTGCTGAAAATGCCCCTTTGGGAGCTTTTGGTAAGAAAAAAGTGAATTACAAGATGCGTGAGGCAGTTTTTAGTCGTCAAAGGTATTGGGGTGAGCCTGTGCCTGTTTATTTCAAAAATGATATTCCGCATCTTTTGGAAGACAAAGATTTACCTTTGGAACTTCCTAAAATTGATAAATATCTACCAACAGAAACAGGAGAGCCACCTTTGGGACGTGCTGAAAACTGGAATTTTAAAGAAAATAATAATCAATATGAATACGAACTTTCTACAATGCCAGGTTGGGCAGGTTCTAGTTGGTATTGGTTGCGTTATATGGACGCAAATAACGAAAACGCCTTTGTAAGCAAAGAAAAAGAACAATATTGGAAAAATGTTGATTTGTATATTGGTGGCGCAGAACACGCTACTGGGCATTTGCTTTATAGCCGTTTTTGGAACAAATTTTTGTTTGATATGGGTTTTATTAGCTCCAATGAGCCTTTTACAAAACTTATCAACCAGGGAATGATACAAGGTAGAAGTAATTTTGTATATAGGCTTAAGAATGAGCCTAATAAGTTTGTTTCTTTTGGTAAAAAAGACAAATACGACACAACAGAAATGCACGTAGATGTCAATATTGTAGAAAATGAGATTTTGGATTTGGCTGCTTTTCGTGCTTGGACACCTGATTTGGCTAATGCTGAATTTATCTTGGAAGACAACGGAAAGTACGTTTGTGGCGTTGAGATAGAGAAAATGTCTAAGCGTTGGTACAATGTGGTCAATCCTGATGCTATGGTAGCACGTTATGGCGCAGATACTTTGCGTTTGTATGAGATGTTTTTAGGTCCTTTAGAACAATTTAAGCCTTGGAATACTAATGGAATTGATGGTACACATAAGTTTTTGAGAAAAATGTGGCGTTTGTTTCATAATGAAAAATTCTTGGACAATAATAATAATGGGGAG
>JAYVHJ010000415.1:0-14283 GCA_043771315.1 Raineyaceae bacterium | reverse complement strand
TTAGTGTAATAGGCATCATAATAACTAGCACTCAACACAAAAGTTCCGAGCATAATGCGCTCCTTTACGGTTTGTCCAAAACCTTCTGAACGAGTTTTTTTATACATTTGCTCCAAATTTTCTGCATTTTTGCTACGGAAACCGTATTTTACGCCATCATAACGAGAAAGATTAGAACTTGCTTCTGCAGTTGTGAGGATATAGTAAGTAGGCAAAATCACAGACAAAAGTGGAAAATCAACTGCTTCAACGGTATGCCCTTGCTCACGCAAAAACGCAATTTTTTGGTCAATAGCAGTTTTTATTTCAGGTTGCAAAGCATCATTTTCAATGGTTTCTTTGATGTAAGCTATTTTTATTTTTTTAGAATTATCAAAAGCAAGGTTTTGCGTATATTTTGGGACTTCTTTACTAGAAACGGTGCTATCAAAATCATCTTTCCCAGCAATAATTTCCATAATCAAGGCAATATCTTCAACAGATTTGCCTATCACACCAATACAATCAAAAGACGAGGCATAAGCCACCAAACCATAACGAGAAAGACGTGAATAAGTTGGTTTTAAGCCAATCACGCCACAAAATGATGCAGGCTGACGTACTGACCCGCCCGTATCTGACCCAATAGAAATCTGACACAAATCCGCCTGAATAGCCACCGCAGATGCCCCAGAAGAGCCACCAGGTACACGAGAATTGTCAGCATCATTTAATACATTTCCAAAAGCAGAGTTTTCATTAGTAGAACCCATTGCAAACTCATCACAATTTTGTCTACCAATAATAATGGCATCTTCTGCTAACAATCTCTCTACAATAGTGGCTGAAAATTGCGACACAAAGCCATCTAAAATCTTAGAACTAGCTTGTAAAGGGTGATTTTCGTAGCAAATCACGTCTTTAAGTCCAATTATCATTCCTGCAAGTCGTCCTTGTGTATTGTTTTTTATTTTTTCATCAATTTTTTCAGCTTTTGCAAGTGCTTCATCAGCATAAACACTCAAAAAAACATTTAGATTTTTTTTGCTTTCAATACGTGAAAGATGATGTTCTACAAGGCTTTTACAAGTGATTGCGCCATTTTTAAGGTCGTTTTGTATAGCAGAAAAAGTAATATAATTGGTCATTTGGAGGAAGATTTTTAGAAACAAAAATACTGTTGCTTGGCTCTAGCCAAGTGACGACTATCATTAGGCATCTTGCCTATAAACATATTAAAACATTACTTCGTGAAGGCTAGAAGCCTTTTTATAGTCGTCACTTGCCAAAAGGCAAGCGACAGTACGAAAAATTTTGAAATAAAAAACCTTCAAAATCTCTCTTTTGAAGAAATTTAAAGGTTTTTCTTTGATTTTTATGAAAACTTTGTGTTATTTTTTTTCTTCTGGCACGCTGTCTTCTATGTTTTTCTGTACTTCACGTGTTGCATCTTTAAACTCACGAATGCCTTTACCAAAGCCACGCATTAGTTCAGGGATTTTTTTTGCACCAAAAAGCAAAACAATAGCAAATATAATAATGGCAATCTCGCCAAAATTGAGGTTTCCTAAGAATAATAATATTGAAACTAGCATTTTTTTAGTTTTTTAAATGATTACTAGCGCAAAGATACGAAAATTTAATTCAATTACGAATTATCAATTATGTTATTTTGAATAACAACTAAATAACGTAATTAATAATTTATAATTCGTAATTGACTAAGGTTCTTCTACTTGGGTTTTTTCTGTTTGACGTACCGTAGAAGTGGTATCTTTCTTTTCCACAACTATTTTGGTTGTATCTTTTTTGTCTTCTACCTTTATTGTGTCTTTTTTAACGGTTTTTGTGGTATCTTTTGAAGTGTTATCACCAGCTTTTTTATCTCCACAAGAAGAAAAGAAAGCAAATGAAAGTGTCATCAAAAAGATTAAAATGATATTTTTCATTTGATTATTTTGTATTTTTATAATTTGAAGCCCATTATCATAATATCATCTATTTGTTTTTCTTCATTTATCATCCACGCATCTAGTGTGTGTACAAGGATATTTCTTTGCTCGTCACAAGGTTTTTCAGCGTTTTCAGCCAGCATTGCACGTAATTTGCTAGAAGAAAATTTACGGTTATTTTCTCCTCCAAATTGATCTTGATAACCATCAGAATACATAAAAAACGTAATAGGCGTATCCAAGCTAATCACCTGATTTACAAAGGGTTTGTCAGATTGCAAACCACCAATAGAAACATTTTCACCTTTGATAAGTTTCGTTTCTCCATTTTCAATATACAACAAATCTTGACGACCACCAGAAAAAGTAAGTATTTTCGCAAATTTGTCAATGACCACAATACCAATATCCATACCGTCACGGTTGTTTGTTTCTTCTTGATTAAGTTGTTGCATCACACCCGTTTTAAGATAATTAAGAATATCTGTTGGATTAGTGATATTCTTATCAAAAACGGCACTGTTAAGGATAGATTCACCAATCATACTCATAAAAGCACCAGGAACACCGTGTCCTGTACAATCTACAGATGCAATTATGATTTTATTTTCACCAAGTTCCGTAATTTCTGCAAACCAATAAAAATCCCCAGAAACAATATCCTTTGGACTATAAAACAAAAACATATCTTTAAAATGTTTAGCTATACGGTCTTGTGCAGGAAGCATAGCACGTTGTATGCGACGTGCATACTTTATGCTATCCGTTATTTTGAGGTTGATAATTTCCAGCTCGTTGGTGCGTTCTTTTACTTTTTCCTCCAAATGGTCATTAGCAGACTTGAGTTCTTTGATAAGAATTTGTTTCTCATTTTTGAGTTCGTAAGTTTCTAGTGCCTGGTCAAGTGTCATTTTCAGTTCGCCACTTTCGTAGGGTTTTGTGATATATTTATAAATACCACATTTATTAACAGCTTGCACAATAGACTCAATATCACTAAAACCAGTCAAAATAATACGAATTATATCTGGGTGCGCAGGCAAAATACGCTCCAAAAGCTCTGTACCATTCATTTCGGGCATTTTTTGGTCAGTCATAATCAGATGAATATTGTTATCATCTAATATGCGGACAGCTTCTTCTATATCTGTGGTTGTATAGACATTATAATGCCTTTTGAACGCCATCCTAAAAATACGCAAGTTGCTTTCTTCATCATCAACATACAGAATATTATACGTTTTTGCAACTGGTTGTTCTTCTAATGTTATGTTGTCCATAAATATGATTTAAAAATAAAGATAATTTTGTTGTTTTAATTGTTTCAAACTTTCCAAAAGTTTTTGTGAAGTTAGGTGTTTCCATCAAACTTCACAAAAATTGAATTATTATTGTAAATCCTTAGGAATTTGAATGACAAATTCAGTTCCTTTTCCTTCTTCACTATTGACAAAAATTTGCCCATTGTGCTTTTCAATGATACCAAAAGTAATAGACATTCCTAGACCTGTACCAACTCCAACGGCTTTTGTCGTAAAGAAAGGCTCAAAAACACGTTTTTTCACTTGTTCAGACATTCCTACGCCGTTATCTTTTATTCTGATAACTACATTCTGCTCCTGTGTTTCAGTATAAATAGTAATCAGTCCGTCTTTTCTATCTTCTGAAATAGATTGAATAGCATTATTGATAATATTCATAAATACTTGATTAAGCTGACCAGGATAACAATTTATCTCTTTCATTGAGGCATCATAGTATTTTTTGACCTCCACACGTCCTTTAAATTTATTTTGCAAAAGAATAAGTGTCGCATCAAGGCATTCACTGATATTAGCAAATTTCTTTTCCTCCTCATCTAGGCGAGAGAACACACGCAAGCCTTTTACTATCTCCATTGTGCGTACTGCACCTTTTTTGATGTCACCAACCAAACTATTGATGTCGCCTAGCAAATCTCCATAACTTAGCTGACGTTTTAGGGCTTGTACTTCCTTCAAAACTTTTTCTTTGTCTTCTGCTTTGTCAAGTTCTGCATATTTCTCTACAATTTCCAAAAGTTCGTCCAATGACATTTTAAGTGTATCAATACCATTATAAACAAAGTTGATAGGGTTATTGATTTCGTGTGCAATACCTGCGGTAAGTTGCCCAAGTGAAGCCATTTTTTCAGAGTGAACGAGTTGAGATTGTGCATCTTTGAGTGTTCCGTAAGTACGCTCAAGTTCCTCTTTACCTGCTAACTCGCTATCAAGGGCACTTTTTATTTTCTTTTCCGCCATCATTAGTTGTTCATTTGCCTCCAACTGGCGTTCCATTATTTGACGCATTTCTTCTTCTGATTTTCCTAACTGGTCATTTTTCTTGGCAAGTTCACGCTGCGCAATAATCATACTATCATTGATAATTTTCTGCATTTCTAATGCGTTATTTACGTCTTCCTCTGCATTTTTGAGTTCCGTAATATCCACAATAGTACCATTATACATAATTCCATTGTCTTGCATTTCTGGTTTTGCTTGCGCCCTAATCCATTTTGTTTTCCCTGATTTAGTCAAAAACTTACCTTCATAAGTAAAGGTTTCCATTTTTTCTGCTGATATAGCTACTGTTTCTTGGAAACGTATTCTATCTTCAGGTGCAACAAGCGCAATAAGTGGCATTGCATCATCTTTTACATCTTCTGGTTTGAGTTCAAAAATAGCCTCAATAGCAGGAGAAGTATAAGGGAAAGAGGCACGTCCTTCTGTACTCACAAAAAATTGATAAATCAAATCAGGTGTGTTAGCCGCAATATTAGTAAACCGTTTTTCATTTGCATCAATTTCTACTTGCGCTTTTTCTAACTCCTCAAAAGCGGCAAGTGCTTTATTGTTGATAGCAAGCACTATTTTATTTTGTCTTCTAGATTCCAAGCGTGCCATTACCTCTGTAGCAATAACATTAAGAGCATCTATTTGCTGTTGTGTGAGTTTTTGTGCTTTTTTGTCAAGCACGCAAAGTGTACCAATATTGTAGCCATCAGGTGTTGTAAGTGGCGCACCTGCATAAAAACGCAAGTCGGGTGAGCCTGTTACAAGTGGGCTATTCATAAACCTTTCATCTTTTGTTGTATCTTCAATTTCAAATACTTTTGTATCCATTAAAGCATAATTACAAAATGCCAAATCACGTAATGCTTCTTTTGCACCAAGACCATTATCAGATTTCACCCAAAAACGCTCTTTATCAATCAAATTAATGATAGAAATATTTGTACCACAGACAAAAGCGGCAAGTTTTGTCAGTCCGTCCAAGTCTTCTTCTGCTTCTGTATCTAAAATATCATAATCATAAAGTGCCTTAATACGTTCTTCTTCATTTGTAGGAACAGGCACATCTCTATCTTTCAAACCTTGTATGTAAGCAAAATCAAGGTCTTTGTATTGGTTTGTATCTCTTGATCTGTCAAATTCTTCTTCTGTGATGCCACGTTTTAGGGCAAGTATCTTATCATTTTTGGCAGATGCAATCATTTGATTCTGTACTACACGCAGTTCTTTCAAAGCCCCTGTTAGGCGTGTTTCATTAGCTTTGATTTCATCTTGCGCTTTTTCTAGCTCTTCAAAAGCAGCAAGTGCTTTATTGTTGATAGCAAGCACTATTTTATTTTGCCTTCTAGATTCCAAGCGTGCCATTACCTCTGATGCAATAACTTCTAGCGCATTTTTTTGTTCTTGTGAAAGTTTTGCGGTTTTCTTATCAATAACGCAAAGTGTACCAATATTAAAGCCGTCAGGTGTGGTTAGTGGCGCACCTGCATAAAAACGTATATCTGGTGAGCCTTGTACAAGCGGATTATCCATAAAACGCTTATCAGCCATTGCATCTTCCACTTCAAACACTTTTGTATCCATAATGGCGTGATGACAAAAAGCAATATCACGAGCCGTTTCTTCTGCGCCCAAACCATAATCAGACTTAAACCATTGTCTATCTTTATCAATCAAAGAAATAAGAGAGATAGGCGTTCCGCACACAAAAGCGGCAAGTTTTGTCAGCCCGTCAAGGTCTTCTTCAGCCTCTGTATCAAGCAAATCATAATCATAAAGTGCCTTCAAGCGGTCTGCTTCGTTATCTGCAACAGGCAAGTTTTTAGCTTTTAAATCATCAATATAAGAAAAATCAATGTCTTTGTATTGGTCTATATTTCTTGCTTTTTCAAATTCCTCTTCTGTAATGCCACGTTTGAGCGCAAGCACTTTGTCATTTTTGGCAGATGCAATCATTTGATTTTGCACCACACGTAGTTCTTTCATTGCACTTGTTAGGCGTGCTTCATTGGCAACAAGTTCTTTATTTTTTTGTTCAATTACAGCATCAATCTCCTTACGTTCCGTAATATCAGATTCAATGGCAATGAACTGCATTATTTCACCATTTTCATTCAAAATAGGCGTAATATTTATACCCAACCAATACCCTCTACCAGATTTGCTATAATTGTAAAGCTCTTGGTAGAATGATTTTTTGGTTAAAAGGTTTTCTCTAAATAGTTGTACCTGCGCTTGGTCTGTTTTTTCACCTTGTAAGAAAGTACCTGGTTTTTTGCCAATCACTTCTTCAAGGGTATATTCTGTCACAGTTGTAAAACCCTCATTTACCCATTCTATAAGCCCTGCACCATTAGAGATAATAACGGCATTTTCTGTTTTGGAAGCCACCAAAGAAAGGCGGTTTACGAGTTGTTCTGCTGCCTTACGCTCTGTAATATCTTGAATAGTGCCATTCAAAGAAATAGGCAGCCCTTCTGAATTTCTAACTGGAGCTTTAGCTGTTACTTCCGTGGTTTTGATATTTCCTTTTGTATCAACAATACGTAACTCAAATTTATTACTAAAATTGGGGTCAGTAGACTGCATAACTACGCCTAACTGCGCATTAGATTTTTCTATGTCTTCAGGATATGTAAAGCGTTTGTTGAATTCCTCAAAACCAATATTTTCCTGTTTTGGCGTTTCTAACACAGTTTCCCAGAAAGATTCACTCCAACTCATTGTCATATTTTGCAAATCAAACTCAAACTCACCAATTTTAGCAAGTCTTAGCGCATTATCCAGCTTTACTTCATTTTCTTGAACAACAGAAAACATTTGTTTGAGTTCTTTTGAGTATTCTTCCAAATCTTTCTGAATAAGTTGGCGTTTGTTTGCCTCAAAAGCCAACGCAATAATATCTGCTACAGATTTAGCAAAAGAAATCTCATCAGCTTCCCACACACGAGCATCTCCTACGTGTTCGTTGCGAAGCACGCCCACCATTTTACCTTCCATACGTATAGGAATATCCAACATTGCACCAATTCCAAGAGGTTTTAGATAATCTTCTGAAAATTCTGCTGTTGTGGAGTCTGTATTAGCATTATCAGCAGCAATAATAAGTTCTGTTTTTAGTTCTTCAAAATATTTAGGGAAATCTTTGGCAAAAAGCTCAACACCAGCCGTAAACGAGTTTTCAGTTTTTTGAAAAAGTTTTCGTGAGATAATTTTATCAGTTTTATAATCCCAAATACTCACACGCTCCACACCTAAACCTACTGCTGCAAGTCTTGTAATAACTTCATAAGATTTTTGTAATGTGGTTTCAGAGAAATTAACAGCAGAAAGTTCAGAAATAACATTATTTTGCCTTATAAGACGTTCCTGACGTTTTTTTGCGTCTATTTCTACTGCTTTCTTTTCTGTAATATCTTCCACCATACCCAAATAAGCAGTAACATTACCTTCCTTATCTCTAATAGCAGATGTTGTAAGATAAACAGGAAAAGTTGTTTTGTCTTTACGTACATACATAAACTCCACAGGACGCACAATATTTTTGTTTGCTTCATAAATAAACGCACCAAAACCTGGAGTCATTTCTTCATTATATTGTTTGTTGAGTTCCATTGTACGAGCTACAATTTCATCTATTACGTGCAGAATAGCAGGACTTTCTTTTCCTTCTAATTCAGCACGAGAGTAGCCAGTAAGTTTTTCAGCGGCAGCATTAAATGATACAATTATACCATTAATGTCTGTTGCTATAATACCAAAACCAGCAGATTCCAAAATCCCTTTTTGGAAAGCAGCAGAACTTTCTATCTCTCTTTGTGCTTGTTTTCTTTCAGTAATATCTGATGCAATTCCTTGCCCTCTTACTTTTCCTTCTGCAGGATAAAGTTTAGTTTGTACTTCAGTTGAATATTCAAAAATAGTTTTATCTGCTTTTAAAGCCCTATGTTCTGATAAATACTTGAATTCAGGGTTTTGCAAAGCCCCAACTGACGACTCCGTAAGTATGTGAATATCATCAGGATGAACAAATTTGCCTACCCAATCTTCAAACTTCATTTTATAGCCACCTTCTTTGTCGGCTGTCGTTCCAAAAAGGGCATAATATTCATCTGTAAGTGTTAGCACTCCATTTGTGCCATCTAAATTCATTTCAAACTCCCACGCACCAGATTTAGCAATCACGAAAGCTTCTTTCATTTTTTTAGCGGCTTTTTCTACTTCTTTTTGTAGTAGATAAGCGTTTTCCGTTGCTTCCAAAGAATTTTCTAAGGCTTTGCGCATAGAGTCTTCAGACTCTAGTATTTTCTCTTGTGCAATAATCAGTTTTTTATTTGATGTTTGTTGTTGTATCAAAGATTTGCGTGTTTCTTCTTCCGCAGTTTGTAGTTGTTCTTGGAACTTTTGCCTGTCTGTTACATTAGAAGAAATCCCTACCATACCCGTTACATTGCCAAATTGGTCTTTGAGAGGCGTAAAACGGTTTTCAAAATATTCCCCATTTGTTTGGGAGATAGACTCCACAGGGATACCGCCATTGAGTACAGCCTCCAAATCAGCCACCACACTAGGACTATCTTTATATAAATCAAAAGCGTTCATACCTACAACTTGCCCAGATTTTAACCCCAAATCTTCCAAACCTTGCCCTTCTGAAAGCATAAAAGTACCTTGTTTGTCAAGTGAAAAAATAACAAGTGGTGCATTTTCTACTACACCTCTAAAAAGCGTTTCACTTTGTTTGAGTGTTGCCTGCGTTTTTTGAAGGTCTTTTTGAGCAAAAAACATCTTTTCGTTTGCTTCTAGTGCTTTTTCAGTTGACTTCAAAATCTCCGTTTCACTTTCTTTTAATTTATTATTTGATGCTTCTATATCAATAATAAATTTCTGGATACCTACAACAAGTGGCTGAAAAAACAATATTGCAAGCAAAAAAAGCGTGATAAGAATAGCCCCACTAACTATGTAAACAATAATATTTAAGGTGCTAATTTTGTCTTTATATTCTTTTTCAAATTGAGTTACAATGTTATTTATTATCTTTAAAAAAACACCTTCATTTTGATGAATGATAGGGATATTCTGCTGAAAAGCACTTGCATTAGCATCTGCATCACCAGAAAAATTAAGTTTAGCAATATTACTTTCTGCGGCTTGAAGTGACTCAAAAGAAGGTTTTATTTCCTTAAATAAAACTGTTGATTGCTCTGAAAGATGAGGCTCTGGAATTTCCATTACTTCATTACCTAATTGCAAAGCATTGTGAGATTTTGTAAACAACTCTAATGCTTCTCTTAGTTCTTTCTTAGAAGCATTAAAAGTGGCAGCATCTGTACTTTGTTGCATAGCAAGGCTAGCTTTTGTCATTTTCTGGCTAAGCATACGTTGTCGCCCTGCTAGATTGATAAATTTAGCATCTTCCATTAGTTTAGAAATGCCATTATTTACTACAAAAGCACTTATTATTACCAAAACGGCAATAATGCTAAGCGCAATAATGTAGGTGGAAGATAATTTTTTTTGTTTCATTGAGGATAACTGTTATAAAAATTATTGATAGGTTTCTATCAGTTCAATTGCTACTAATTTTTTGGTAATATACGCAATTTTCTAATAAAACAAGTATTTCTAAGAACAAAAACAATGAAATACCGCTTTTACACGCTAAACACAAACATTAACTAGATAAAAACACGAATATTAAACTTATTGTTTGCTTATTCATTAAAAAGGTCTTTCAAAAAAAATAAAAATAATTGATTGTATAGTCTACTTCATCTTAGCACTTAGATAAATCCAGAAAAAGGAGAGGTTTTGGCAGAAGTTAAGAAAAACCACATGGAGCAGTTGTGCAGACAACTCCAAGCAATGGGAGATGCCCCATAGTCTTCTAAGGAGGCATTTGTCAAAAATAAAATAAATAGATTGATTTATGTGCTTTACGCTCTCATAGACTAGGAAATAGCTATTATTGAGGGGGTAAAAGTATCAAAAATGAAAACCAAAGTACTAAACGCCATAGGGCAATGAGCATTGTTCAATATGCTTTCCAACAAGCAACAGACACTTTTGGATGCACTCACGCACAAGGAATTGTTTATCCAACAAATGCAAAAATTTTCTAAAAAAATTAGATACACATCTTGATTTGGTGCGTGAGCAAATGCGTATGGCGTACAAAAACCAACAATACAATGAGTATGAACTACTTTTGGAGTACAAAAGTCAGATCATAAGTGCTAAATTTTTGAAAACAATGTAAACTAAATAGGTTGTTTTATGCCACTTTGAGCATTGCCATTGTAGATTTTTCAAACTTTTCTTTGGCGTATTCTGCACTGACAACAAATTTTTTGATTTCTTTTTGAGAAGGAAGTTCAAACATTGCATCAGTAATTATTGCCTCACAAATAGAACGTAAACCTCTTGCACCCAATTTCAAATCAATAGCTTTGTCCGCAATATATTCTAATGCTTCTTTTTCAAAAACAAGTTCTATTCCTTCCATTGAGAACAGTTTTTTGTACTGTTTTACAATAGCATTTTTAGGCTCATAAAGAATTTTTAGTAGCGTATCACGTGAAAGTGGCTCTAGGTACGCAAGCACAGGCAAACGCCCAATAAGTTCTGGGATAAGTCCAAAAGATTTTAAATCTTGTGCTGTAATGAATTTTAAAAGCGTTTCTGGGTCTTCTACAATGTTGTTGTGTTCGTTACTAAAACCTATTGGATTGGTATTCATACGGTTAGCTATGCGTTTTTCTATCCCATCAAAAGCTCCACCACAAATAAACAACACATTTTCAGTATTCACAGCTATCATTTTTTGGTCTGGGTGCTTGCGTCCTCCTTGTGGTGGCACATTCACGACAGAGCCTTCTAATAGCTTTAAAAGTGCTTGTTGCACGCCTTCTCCGCTTACATCTCTCGTAATAGAAGGATTATCAGACTTTCTAGCAATTTTATCCACCTCATCAATATACACAATACCACGTTGAGCAGCTTCTACATCATAATCAGCAGCCTGCAAAAGACGTGTCAAAATGCTTTCTACATCTTCTCCCACGTAGCCTGCCTCTGTGAGAACAGTCGCATCAGCAATGCAAAAAGGTACTTGTAAAAGTTTGGCTAGTGTGCGTGCAAGATAGGTTTTTCCTGTTCCTGTGCGCCCAACCATAATAATGTTAGATTTTTCTATAGTAATATCTTCATTTGTTTCTTTCTGTACGAGGCGTTTGTAGTGATTGTAAACGGCTACAGACAAGAATTTTTTTGCATCATCTTGACCCACCACATAGATATCAAGGTGTTTTTTGATGTCCATTGGTTTTAGGAGTGTAAGTTTCATTTCTGGTTTTCCACGCTCCGAATGGCTAAATTCTTCTTGTACAATAGTGTAGGCTTGCGTAACGCACTCATTACAAATGTTACCTTTCATTCCTGTAATGATGAAAACGCCATCTTTTTTGGTTTTTCCACAAAACGAACAACTTGGATTTTGCGACATATCTTTTTATTTATCTTTATTTTCTATGCTAAATTGGAGCGCAAAGATACGAAAAATATATAAGACATTGTGGATTTTTATTGGCTTTGACTTTCCGCTTTGAACATTTCTTCTATACTTATTTGCCATTCTATTTCTCTAATCATTATATCATCATCATCAAGGTAGCCATCTTGGACAATAATATTACCCTCTTCCATTTGTTTTGATATACCATCCAAGAAGTTTTCAAAATTAGGGGTATTAATAACACTCTCCTCCTCAGAACCAAATATAGAAATTTGGTATTCAGAATTTGATATAAAATCTAAAAAAATGTCGTTCCCAACACAATCATCTCCAAAAGGTATGGGTTTAGATGACTTAAAAAGTCTGTCTTCATCATCTGGAATACCTTTTATGTATTTTTCTACATGACCAGATATATTCATAACATCTTTAAAAGACCTCAAATTGTAGCTTCCAAAATAATATCTTCCATTTGTATTTGCTACAAGGCAAAAATCTCTGAATGCTTTTGGTAATTTTATTTCAAAATGCGTTTCTAGTTGCAAAAGTTCCTCTTCTGTGTAATGTGCAACTGGATAACCAACTTCAAAATCATTTATCAGATTGTACAAAGCTTCAAAGTAACGTCTTACTGATGCGTGAATAGTCAAATCTGACAAAAAAGCAGGTTTTGGGTAATGTGTTTGTGCCATTTTTATTTACTGAATTACGGTTTAAAACTCTTTAATTCCACTTTAAAAGTACCTTTTGCACCTCTTGCGACTACTTTTACAGGCAAATGTGAGGCATCATTAAGCACCCACATACGCACAGATGCTCTTTCAACTTCTCTTTCTGCATCTCTTTCCATATCATTGGTTGTTTTTTCAGGGAAAATAGGCTGAAAAAGTAGCGTTTCTTTGTCGCCAAATGCCGTTTTGATAGTTCTTTTTCCTAAATATTTCAAGATAAGTTTAGAGATTTTGCCTTCTGCAAAAATATTGATTTCTTTGGTTTCATTTTCTTTCAAAGTAGCAAAATTGATGTTTCTAAAGGCATAAAAGGCACTTAAAGCGTCGTGTGTACCAAAATAGAAGGGATATTTTTTGCTATTTCTCTCGTCCATATCAAAAACTGTAGCTTCTCCTTTTGGGTAATCAAAATCTGTTTCTTGGTTACGTATGTACTTACCTTCATTTGCATTAAGTTTGTTTTTTTGTGGCAGAATGTTGTCATCAATGTAGGAAGTAAAACTACTGTTGATAGTTCCCAAAAAGCTCACAAGTCCCACCGTTTTAACCTTAGAATTTGCCTTAAAGCAGCTTCTAGCATTGATTTGGTGCATTTTTGCATCAAGTTTTACAGTTGCCTCTACAACCACCAAATCACCCAAAAAAGCACTATAAACGGCAGTTTCTCCCAAATTAAAGGGGAGGGCTTGTATTTTTTCTAGTTTAGTATCTTGCTTTATTTCTCTTAAATCAAAAGAAAAAAGCATTAGTAAAATTGCGGGAGAGATAATTTTCTTAAACATATCTTTATTTTTTAATAATTAAAAATTCCGTTCTACGGTTTTCTGCACGTCCCAAAGCGGTTTCATTACTTGTAATAGGGCTTTTTTCACCAATTCCAATGGCTTTTATTCTTTCAATATTGATGCCACGTTTTACGAGATTATCAGCAACAGCATCAGCTCGTTTTTGTGAAAGTAGTCTATTTTTCCCCTCATCTCCTACGTTGTCCGTATGATTTCTTATTTCTATTTCTACATTTGGTAAGCCCTGAAGCATCATAAAAAGGGCATCTAAATCATTTTTTTGGCTGTTTTTGATAACAAATTTATTGGTATCAAAAATAATATTAAGTGGAACTATCTCGTTTAGGTCTGGAATAATAGTAATATCATAATTAGCGGTTGTTTGTGTATTTTCAAAACACATTTTGAGTGTCAAATGATGTTTTCCATAGCCCTTTGGCACAAATTCTAAGACATAGCTATTACGCAAACGCATATAAATATCTCTAAAAACAAAATTAAAATCTGTCGTTTTGTAGATTTGCTGATAAAATCCACCAGTTTTCAGTGCAATTTTTTGCAACAAACTTTCTTTTGAAACTGTATTTAAAGTATCTTTAACAATATTTCCTGTTACATTTCCAAAGTCAAAACTACAAATATTTACATTCTGATTATTGGCAAAACTCACCACAGAATCAGCAGAAATTTTAGAGATATTATCCGCACCATCAGTAAAAACAATAGCTATTTTTTTGCTATAATTTTGGGCATCTTTCAGAATATCAACACTTTTATTTGTAGCGGCTAAAACGGCAGAAGTACCTCCAAAACCTTTCAAACCTATTATCTTAAGTTTTTCTAACAAAATATTTTTATCTGTCGTAAGCGTTTGCGTAATTTCGTATTTTTCATCATACTTAATTAGCAAAATAGCATCTTCATCTTTTTTGTTTTTGATAAATTCTTGTACAGCTTTTTGCATCAAAATAGTACGTTCTTTGCCCATAGAACCAGAATGATCAAGCA
>JAYVHJ010000414.1:0-8051 GCA_043771315.1 Raineyaceae bacterium | reverse complement strand
ACACATCAAAAACATCAGAATTGATATTTTATTGATGACGTGCATTGTACGAATATTGAAATTTGTGGGTTTGTTGGGGTCTGGCTTTTGAAAAAGTCTAATAAAATAATTGAAAAACTCCCCCATTTTGAAAAATTCCTTGATTTTGCTCATTTTATTTATTATTTTGATTGATTTTAAAATATACGCATTCAACACTACACACTATTTCACTACTCACTAATCACTCCTTCCATCACCCATTTTCCATCTTCTTTGATAAGATTTATGAGTTCGTCCACAGCGTTTTCTTCTGCAACGGTACGTTTGACTATGTTTTGACCTCTATAAAGTGTGATTTTTCCTTTTCCAGAGCCAACATAACCATAATCAGCGTCTGCCATTTCACCTGGTCCATTGACAATACAACCCATAATAGCTATTTTAACGCCTTTCAAATGGTCTGTACGTTGGCGTACTTTTGCGGTTGTTTCTTGCAAATCAAACAAAGTACGCCCACAACTTGGGCAAGAAATATATTCTGTCTTGCTCATACGTGTACGAGTACCTTGCAAAATGCCAAAAGAAAGGCTATTAAGCATTTTTTCTGTTTTAGGCGGATTTATATTATTACCATATTCGTCAAAGTTATTCACCGTTAGCATCAAACCATCACCAAAACCATCAACAAATAACCCCCCAGCATCAACAGAAGCATCTATTTGTATTTGTTCTGTATCTTTCGTATCTTCATATTTCCTATGAATAATAACAGGATTTTTAATATTTCTTTGCAAAAGTTCAAAGCACAAACGCCTTAATTCGGGCAATGCGTGAGTATTTTCCGTATAAATTACTAATACAACAGTGTCATCATCTTTAAGATTTTCATACAAATCATTCACTACATTCGTTTTTAGCTCCCCTATTTCGCCTGTTTCCAAAGCATTCATAAAAGCATCTTTAATATTATAATAGGAACTTTCCTCCAAAATATCATTCAGCTTAATAGAAACAAAGTTTAATTTTGGGTGTTGCACATTTCCCCTAAACTTTAGGTTAAACTCTAAATTCACATCATTATATTCTTCCGCAGTAAATAATGGGTAAATCATTTTTGCTTTACGGTAATCTCGCCATTTACTCCAATCAAGGATACCTTTTAAGCCATTAGGAAGCATAAAATTAGGAATTTTAGTTCCCAAATAAATATAATCTGCTCCCAAATCATTCATAGCCCATTTGTCGGTTGCAGGCAAATAAAAATGACCAATATCTTTCAAATCCTCTATTTCCACAGGATTGTAAGGATATTTATCAGAAAAATCCGCTATCACACGAGGTACATTATCACCACCAATGTTCAAAACAGAAAAAGTTTCTCTTCTTTTATATTGAAATGGGTTTATTGGTATATTTTCTATTTCTGGTATAAAACCTTGATTTTCAGCACGTTTATTGTATCTGTTTACGAGTTTTTGTGCCACGGGAATTTCAAATTCTGGGTCTTCTGTAAGCGACACACGTACAGTATCACCCAAACCATCTTCTAGCAACGTACCAATTCCAATAGCGGATTTGATGCGCCCATCTTCTCCATCTCCTGCCTCCGTAACGCCCAAATGCAAAGGATAAGGCTTTAATTTCTCTTGTTCTAAGCGCAAAACAAGCAAACGGTATGCTTCTACCATTACTTTTGGATTGCTAGATTTCATTGATAGAACAATGTTAAAATAGCCTTCATCTTCCGCAATACGCAAAAACTCCAGCGCAGACTCCACCATTCCAAGCGGATTGTCGCCATATTTATTCATTATTCTATCAGAAAGTGAGCCGTGATTTGAGCCAATACGCATAGCTGTACCATATTCTTTGCATATTTTAACAAGTGGCACAAATTTATCTCTAATTTTATCTAATTCCATTTGATATGCACTTTCTGTATAATCAATTATCTCAAAACGCTTTCTATCTGCATAATTTCCAGGATTTATGCGTACTTTTTCTACTATTTTGGCGGCAAGTTCTGCCGCATTTGGTGTAAAATGAATATCAGCAATAAGGGGTGTTTTATGCCCTAATTTGCGTAATTCATTCTTAATATTTTGGAGATTTTCAGCTTCTTTTACGCTTGGTGCAGTGATGCGTATGTACTCACAACCTGCGTGTATAAGGCGTAAACATTCATCTACCGTTTTTGCGGTGTCCATTGTGTCTGCAGTAGTCATTGATTGTATTCTGATAGGGTTTTGTGCGCCCATATTCAAATCTCCAATCTTTACTTCAATGGTTTCACGTCTTTTGTAGGTAGTAAGAGAGGGGCAATACAGATTATTTTCGTTAATAATCATAAAAATATAACCAGATTTAAGTTTTATTTATAAAACACAAAAGTACGCAAATAGTTTGGAAACTAAAAAAAGGAATTTGATTTGTCAAATTCCTTTTTTTAGTTGATACTTTTTCATAAGGTTTTTACCCATACAGCAACTAGTTTAAACGAAGTCATAACGTAGGAGTGTTTCCCATAAAAAACACTTGAAAACTCTTTTTCATTGATATTTTTGATTTTTTCTCTTACTTCTAATGGTGGAATAAGGATGTTATTTACATATAAAATAGGTAAATTTACATTAGCAATATTGGCTATTCTTAATTTTAAACCCTCTAAAGCTTGTTTTTTAAACTTTATTACATTTTTAATTTTAGGTGGTTTAGATTTTTTCTTATTAACACTCAAAATAGTATAACCTCCTTCATAATGACTAAATAAGACAGTAATAACAGCTATATCACTCAAGGGGCTATTAGCTTTCATTAAACTATCTATATTTTTTTGGTTATAAGTAGTTATTTTACCTTGTTTAACGAAGTTACCATTTTTATCTGCAATTATATACCCAAAATTTTCTTTCAGATAATCTGGGTGGATAATTCTTAGTTTTTCTTGTAGCATTTCATAATTTAGTGCTTCTTGTGCTTGCACACAAGAGGAGAAAAACATTATTAGTATTATTAGTTTCAATTTTAATATATTGAATTTAATTTATAAAGCACAAAAGTACGCAAATAGTTTGGAAACTAAAAAAAGGAATTTGATTTGTCAAATTCCTTTTTAATTTCTCTAAAATCTCATTATACTTTTAATTTTTCTTGAAAATCTTTCTATTTTCAATCATTTTGCCATTTTTATCAAAAATTTGTAGCATATAAATTCCTTCTGAAAGGGCTTTCATATCTATTTTAGAGATGTTTTGACTTGCTGGCAATACTATTTCTTTGCCATAAATATCATACAAACGTATTTTATTTATATTTTTGACTTTCTCCACAATTTCAATAAAATCAGTCGTAGGATTTGGATAAATATTGATATTTTTGTTAGCATTATTATCATTTTGATTGTCTAATGCCGTTGCTGGGTTGCAAACAAGGTCATTTATTTTTATCCACAAATCATTATCAAAGCTACTAATGGCATCAGCAGTAGCATCAGCACTATTTCCCATACGAACAATCACCAATTTTTGACTTGGCACAACATAAATTTTTTGGTCATTTTTGCCCAAAGCAGCCACCAAATCAGTAGGAGCAGCAGGAATGAGGTTTGTATTGACGAGTGTTTGAGAGTCTGGGGGCAAAAAAGAGCCTTTTCCGTTCAACCACCACAAATAACCGTAAGAAGGATTGAGTATTTGGGAGCTGTTTGTCATAGCATCATAATATGTACTATTCAAAATGTTTGTACCATTCCAAGTGCCTCTATTCATCATTAGAAGCCCAAAACGTGCCATATCACGTGTACGACTATAAAAAATACCATCTAACCACGTGCCAGACGACATTCCTATTGGCGTTTTGATTTTTGTGTTGGTATATTGCTGATAACTGACCCCTGACGCACTTGCAACTATTGCTTGAAGTCGTTTGTAGGCAGAAGTATGATAAAACCAACGGTTTCCCGCAGGAGCAAGGTAAGTAAAACAACTTGGTGTATAACAAGAATTACTACCACCAGCTGCCAGCGGATTTAGTCCACTTGTCATTGAAAGCAAGTCTTTGACCGTAATAGCGTTTTCTTGTGCGAGTGTGGTAGAAGTCCAACCCACACCCAAATAATCAGATGCTTTATTGTTGATGTTTAGTAAATTTTCTTGTTGTGCAATGCCTACAAGCGTACCTGTAAGGCTTTTTCCAGCAGATGCCCAATACCAAGCACTATCTTGTGTGAATGTCCCAAAATATTTTTCTAAGATAATTTTGCCATCTTTCAAGATGATAAAAGATTTGGTGTTTTTGCGTTCCAAAAACTTATAAAGTGTGTCCACTTTGTCCTGACACCAATTTTGAGAGGCTAATGTTTGCGTTTCCCACGTACCCACTACACTTGGAAAATACGTTTGTGCAGAGGTTTTCTGATAAAAACACAAAGACAACAACAATGAAAACAAGAAAGTATATTTTTTCATTTGGATAAGATTTTCAGTTAATTTTGAGCTATTTAATTTCTTATCTTTGATGTTTTTTCAGGGAAAGGTTTAATTTGAACAAATTTTTTTATAAAATTCCTTTTAAAATGGTTTGACACTTGATTACGGTTTCGTTCCATTCTTTTTCTGGGTCTGAATATGCCGTAATGCCACCGCCTGCATATAAGACAAGTTTATTATCAAAAATTTCCATACAACGCAAATTAACGAATATATTTGTTTGATTGTGAAGATTTATTGTACCCAAAAAGCCACAATAAAAAGCTCGTTGTTGGGTTTCATTTTCATCAATAAAAGCAAGTGCAGGCTCTTTTGGCATACCACAAACAGCAGAAGTTGGGTGTAGAAGTTGAAGCATTGTACTAGCAAGTTGCGGAAAATCAACAGTTTTCATATCTACCCAAAAATCAGTACGTAAATGTAATAAATTGCCAGCTTCTACTGTTTTTGGTCCTTCTTCTTCAAACTCTCTCAAACGAATTTTCTTAAAACAGTTGATAATATAACGGCTTACAAGTGCTTGTTCTTCTATTTCTTTTTGCGCCCAAACTGCTGATTGCAGGCTTTCTCCTTGTATATGTGCTTGCGTTCCTGCGAGTGCCATAGTATGAAAAATGTTATTTTCATTTATGCTTACCAAAACTTCAGGACTTGCGCCCATCCACGAACCTACATTTGGGATAAAAAACAACGAAATAAAGGCATTAGGATAGTTTTTGCAAAGATTATCAAAAGCCTGCATCACATCAAAAGTGCCAATTTGTTCAGCATTTTGGCTATTATTTTCAAATAAAACTTCTTGTTGTCGTGAGGCTATAACTTTGAGAAAATTACCGTTTTTGATAGCTAAAATAGCTTTTTTAACAAGGTCTTTAAAAATTTCAGGATTATAAGGCTTTAATGTAAGTTGTGGAGGATTGGTATTGTGTTTTTTAGGAGAATTTTGGAGGTTTTGGTTAAGATTATTAAAGAAATTTTCTTCTTTTTCAGACTGAAATAAGTTTTTTTTTATTATTTCTGGTGCATTTTCTAACGCAATTTTATCTACTTTTTCACTATAAAAAAAATCAGCATTGATAAAATACGTTTGTTCAAAATCTTTATTTTTGAATGGACTGACCACAAAACCTGCTTTATTTTCTTCTAAATTATCCTCTAAATTAAATTTTTTTGGTAAGATTTCAGCAGAAAAATCAACAATAATATTTTTATCACTAATCTGATTTTCTGTATTGGGCAAACGCCAAACTGCCACCGCACAATTTGACTTTTTTGCAGCTTCAAAAGCTATTTTAAGCGTATTTTGTTGCATAAAATCTTTTTAATTCATTTGTTTGTCGTTAGATAAGGCATTGCCTTATCTCTACGTTTTGAATTTTCCGTAATTCGTAATTGATAATTCACAATTAAACTACGCTTTTCTTTCTGAATAGGCAGCTCTAAGTTCCTTCAAAAAACGGAATAAAGGCACATAAGGAACGCCCAAAGCGTGATTTTGTTTGCTTATTTTCCAAAGATTTTTCCAATGACCAAAAAGATGTTTATAAGCACTCCAAATACTCATATTTGGGTCGTAGATATGCGCAGGTTCAGAATTTGCGCCATTTAGCTCCATAATCATTATATTTTTGCCTAAATACAAATCCTCTAAACTGCTTACACGCAAATCATAACGCCCAAAGTAAAAACCTTTTATCTGCTTAGAAATATTGTCAAAAATATCAATTAACTGTTTGTTTATAAGATGATTAGCATTCAAAAAAGTTGTTCCTCGTGAGTGATTTCCTATACTAATTAAGTTTATTTTTTCATCTTTTGGGATAATTTTTTGTAGGTTTTCTTGATGTACTTTTTTAAGCATTTCCAAATGATAAATGCTCCGCTCGTGCTGACTAAAAAGTATTTCTAAGGTGCTTTTTCCATCTCCTACAACTGTCAAAAACTCTTTTTGCACCACAGAATCAATGTTTCCAACCGTTGAAATAGGATTTTCAGGGAAACGGTAATACATCACGCCTAATTCTAAGTCATAATCAATATATTCTTGTACAATAAGAGCAATATGATTATATTTTTTGAGATAATTTTTAAGATTTTCTAGGGTTTTCTCTTCATTTTCAAATTTTTCTACGCCAAAACCACGTTCACCTTTATCTGGTTTTACTATCAGAGGAAAATTAATTTGATGTGTTTTTAAATTTTCTAAAACCTCCTCAAACGAGCTAAACGCAGGAATAAAAAACATTTTTGGACGAAATTCCGCAGGAATATGACACAAAACATTGTATTTGGAATAGCCAACAAATCCACCCAATTCCATCAAAGGATTAGAAGCCGTAAAAAAACAAAATGCCCTAGCACGTAAAGCAAGCCACAACCAATAAAAATAAATAGGAATATAAAATGCCCAAAATGGCAAAAATTCCCACTTTAATCTAGAAAAATTCATAAAAAAAACGAACAAAAAACAATTAAAAATAAGGCAAATATAATCAAAAGAAAAAATAATTGGCATTATATTTGGAAACTTCAAATCAAAATTTTAATTTTAAGTAAAATAATTCTCTAACAAATTTTAATAACTTCTAACAAAAACAATCCAATGAAAACAAAAACTTCCTACCTCGTTTTGTGCCTTACAGTGCTTTCTAGCCTACTTTTTTGTAGTCAAACTTTTGCTCAAATCAAACTTTATTCTATGAATGGTTGTGGGCGTTGCGCTATGGCAAAAGAATATTTGACAGAGAAAAAAGTCAAATATGAAGAGATAAACACGTCTCTTAATGATGCTAATAACGGAAAAATGTGGGCGGCTCTTGCCTCCAAAAATGTTTCTGGCTCTGTTACAATGCCTGTAATAGACAACAATGGAGAAGTCGCTTACAGTATTGAAGATTTGAGCGGTTATCTTGAAAAACTTGCTAGCGGAAAACCTACAAAAATTGAGGTGAAACCTACGAAAACCAAAAAAAGTTTCAAATGGTCAGCGCAAAAAAACTTACCAGCGAATGCTATTTTAGCACCTAATACTGCAAAAAACTACGTTATTCGTGCTAATTATGAAGGTGCAATGCACCCTGGCGCATATAATGCCACTACTAAAAAAGCTACTATTGGTTGGGGTGGAAGAGAAGTGGTTGTTACTGATTTTGAGTTTTTAACAGGTAAAAAAACTGATTTTGAATGGGTTACTGATGATTCCCAAAGCAATACAAAATTTTTGTCTTCTATCATTTCAACAGGAGTAGAAAATGAAAATAAACTAATTCCTTGTGTAGCACTTGCAGAAAATGGAAAATGGTATTTGGGCAAAACTTGGGTAGGCTACGACCAATGTAATGTGCCTTACAAAGGTACAGAAGCACTTTTACCTAAGTACAAAATCCTTGTTGAAAAGCAAAAATAAAGCCTTTTTAACTCTCCAAAAGTTTTAAACTTTTGGAGAGTTAAAAACTTTTGGAGAGTTAAAAAACGTAATTCGTAATTGACTCTATTCTCCCTTATAGCCCGAGTTTTCTAGAATTTCTTTGGCATTTTCATTACTCAAAAGTTCTTTTAGGGTTCTTTTAGGGTTTTTTTGCA
>JAYVHJ010000413.1:0-2025 GCA_043771315.1 Raineyaceae bacterium | reverse complement strand
AAATATCACGCACAAAAGCCTTAAAAACCACTAAATTAGTGAAGGCTTTTTTGAAAATAACGCTATTATCTAAGTTTCCAAGCATTGTTTTGTTAATTTTGATTGATTTTAGTGCTAATTTATACTTTTCTTTTCAGTTCTAAAATAGTTATTTCTGGCAAAATTCCCACACGACCAGGAAAGCCCAAATAACCAAAACCTCTATTTACGTATAGAAATTGGTTGTTTTCTTGGTATAAATCCGCCCATTGTTCGTAACGAAATTTCACAGGACTCCAACGGAAATCTCCAATTTCTACGCCAAATTGCATTCCGTGTGTATGCCCTGCGAGTGCTAGGTCAATATCTTTAAATTTTGGTAAAACCTCTGCTTTCCAATGACTTGGGTCGTGTGAAAGTAAGATTTTTGTAGCTGCTTCTTCTGTTCCTTGACGTGCTTTTAGGAGATTTCCACGCTGTCCAAAACCACCCAAACCCCAATTTTCAATGCCAATAATGGCTAATTTTTCTCCATTTTGTTCTATCAAATGATTTTCATCTTTGAGTAGTTTCCAACCCATTTGACCGTGAGCAGCACACAAATCTCTGAAATTTTGTTGTTTTTCCTCTTTACTGTTCCAATTACGGTAATAATCACCGTAGTCGTGGTTTCCTAAACACGAAAACACGCCCAAAGGAGCTTTTACCTTAGAAAAAATATCAAAATAATCTTTCAGTTCTTTCGCTCTATCATTGACCAAATCCCCTGTAAAAGTGATTATATCAGGTTTTTCAGCTAAAAGCATCTCAATACCGCCTTTTACAGCAGTTTTATTGAAAAAACTCCCAGAATGTATATCAGAAAGTTGCGCTACACGCAAACCATCAAACTCTTTGGGCAAATTTGGTAAAAAAACAGTTCTTTTACGCACTCTGTAGTCGTGTGCACCTGATATGATGCCATATCCAAGCGTTGCGAGAGTTGCCCCACTTGAAATAAGGGCAGTTTTTGCCAAAAAACTAGAGCGAGTAATTGTATTGTCCTCTAAAATATTTTTCACATTATTAGAAGGATTATCAGACAAATTATCAGGTTTTTGTGTGATATTTTCTGTGGCATTTTGCGTAATTATTTCTGTTACTGTTTGGGTAGTTTTGGGAGAAATAAATCCTGTTGTTTGCCCAATCCACGTAAATAAGCGTATTAAATCATCAATAACCAAAAAAGGAAAAGAGATGAATTTAGCAATATAAATGGAAAACATTACACCAAAAAATAATCTATAAAAAATATCTAATTTTTCTATTTTGTAGAGATTATAAAAAACAAGCATAATAATCAGTAGCACAGGAATAGCCCAATACACACCATAAATAGCTTTTTTGTAGTTGTTATCAGCAAAAACTACTTTTACAAACTGAAAAACATATACATCTAACGCCAAAATCAGCGTAGAAAGAAAGAGAATAGGCAAAATAGCCATAAATAGTTATGAGTTATGAGCTGTGAGTTATGAGTTAAAGTACTACTCATAATTCACAATTTAATTTAAAAATGATTGTAAAATAGTATGAAAAACACTCAAAATCTTAGGTAATTCATTCAAATAATAGGTTTTTGTGTCTATCAAAACTTGATTTTTTGTAAGTTTCAAAAATTTCCATTCTCCAGCTGTTACCGCACAACCATAAATAAATGGGGTTGGCTTGCCTTCTTGCTCGTTAAACATTTGAGAACCATACATTTGTGCAATACACTGTGCTTGTCCGTACTCAAAATCTTCATCTTTTGCTTCCACAAAAGTAATAATAGGAGCTTGCATTACGCTTTTACGTGGGTGTTTTGAGAAGAAAAAATCACATTCACCAGACAAATCTCTGCTTACATCAACAGTCAAATCTTCACCAGAATAAAGCGTAATTTGTGTTTCATAATGCATAGCAACTTCTAATAAAACAGGCGAAATTATTCTTTCGGACTTGCTTTTTTCGTTTGTCAAAGGCGTTCTGTCTGCTATTGCAAGTGTTTGCAATAGCCATTCAGAA
>JAYVHJ010000412.1:0-1606 GCA_043771315.1 Raineyaceae bacterium | reverse complement strand
GGTTTTTTTGCGCTTTTTACTGTTTTTTTGGTGAGTTTAAGGCTAGATATTTTGGTGCTTTTTGGCAACGAAACAATGCTTTATACTGCTGCAATAGTAATTTTGTATCTTGTTTTGTCCTATTACTTTTTTGCTATTAACAAAAATATTTCTTTCCTAAAAAGGCTGTTAGCTTTCTTTTTGATGAATATTCTAACAAGTTTTTTCATTTATCAAGGCACAAACTTGCAACAACCTGTGATGTTTCTTGTAAATTATGCGCTGGCAGTTCCTATACTACTTTCTGTGGCATTTATAGTGCTTGTTTGTACCGAAATACCACATTTTGTACTTTTTTTATTGAATAATGCCATAGAAAAAAAGACCAATCTAAGACATTTTTTCCTTTTGACTATTATTTATCTGATAAATTTGGTACTTTTATACCTCAAAAACGCCAAAATTTTGGAATTAGATATTA
Organism: Raineyaceae bacterium; assembly: GCA_043771315.1. Taxonomy (GTDB): domain Bacteria; phylum Bacteroidota; class Bacteroidia; order Cytophagales; family Thermonemataceae; genus JANYGM01. The sequence goes on along the minus strand of JAYVHJ010000412.1, from coordinate 1,146 downwards.
TTTATTTTGAGGATTTTTATATTCTCGTTATTTCTGCAGTTTTGGGACTTTGGGGCATCAATAAAAATCCAACTTTTGAAAAAATATTGCCTTTTAATCCTGCGGGAGCAGTTTTGTATGTTGTTTTGGGCGGACTTACTTTTGCTACTTTAAGTTATATTTCTGCAAGCGCAAGCAGTTCTCTCATAGAATTTTTTAAAGATATTATTGTTTATACACATTTGGCATTTGGATTGGTATTTTTGGTTGGGACAATGTTCAATTACCGCACACGCCAGCCTGTGGATAAGTCTGTATATGAAGATTTTTATGAAGATGAGGATACAAAATATTTGCCTAACTATATTGCTCGTGGTATTTCGTTTTTGATTGTAGCGGCAATGCTTATGAAAGTGAGTTCTTTCCCTATTAAACAAGGTCTTTCTGGTTATTTGAATGGTGTTGCTGATGGTTATTCTGTGAATAATCAGCCTGTTTTGGCTGATGTTTTTTATGGAAAAGCACTTGATTTGGATTATTATAGCCCTCGTACACAATATACGCTAGCGACTTTGGCAAAATCAAAAAACGAATACAGTACAGAGATTGCCCGTTTGGAAGATGCTAGTTTGCGCAAAAACATTCCGCAAACATATACTCGCATTAGTGAAAACTTTGAAAATCTGCAAAATGATGGTATTATTCAGGCAATACAAACGCTCAAAGAAGGCGCAACCAGCAACCCAAAAAGCAAAGAAATAGCTAATAATTTGGCTCTTTTGTATGGGAAATTAGGCATTTCTGATTCTGTTATTTTTTACTTGGAGAAAGCAAAGAAAAATGGCGTTCCAAAAGACGAAATTAGCACAAATTTTTTGAGCTTTCTGGTCAAAAATCAGCAAAATCAAAATTTTGATAATGTTATCAAAAACTTTGAAAAAACGGATAATCTAACCGTCCTTACTAATCAGTTTGCGGTAAGAAATATTTACCAAAAACCTCTTCCAAATACATTACGCAAAGATTTGTTGCCATTTTTGGAACAAAAAGACATCAAAAAAATTGGTTTGCTGACAACGCCCACTTGGGCATATTTGAGTAATTATACCTTTAATCAACTCAATTCTGATGATACAACGTCCATTGATGCCATCAATTTTTATCAAA
>JAYVHJ010000411.1:0-4550 GCA_043771315.1 Raineyaceae bacterium | reverse complement strand
ACCTTATGCAGCGTTCAACAATGTCAGCACCAACTGGAATGCGCTTAGTTATGCAGGCTCTCCTGCCACGCTTATTGGAATAGATTCTCTTGTTGTGAGTGGTTCTATTGTAAATAATACACCCATTAAAATCAATGCAGGTGCAAAAATTCTTATCAGAAACCAAGGTGCAACTGCCAATTTGATAGAAATACCGCTTGCAAACGACCTTTTGCCTAACACAACGGCAACATTTAGCCAAAGTAAAGTAGGTGGCGAGCTTTTGCCTAATTTTGAGATGAGCGTAGCTAATATTTCTTCTAGTGGAAATAATACTCCTGTCGTTTTTGGACCTACAAACGGCTTAGATATTACTTTTAAGATGAATTTTCTTAGAATTTCGTACTTTGACATTGCCCCAAATCAAAAAGGTACTTTTGATGTTACCAATGATTTTTCTATTGATAATAAGACAGAAACAACTGTTGTAAGTGGTAAATTAGACGTTTTTGTGAAAAATGCTAGTCCTCTTAATCTTATTATGCAAGGGTATTTCCTTGATGCTAATAAAATTGTGTTGGATTCTCTTTTTACTGGTCCTCTTGCTATTACAGCAGGCAATCCCACTACACCAACTATATCTCAAAGTAATATCACTACCCAAAGAATTATTGATAATTTGGATAAAACAAGATTTTTGCGCTTCAAAGCAGGGTATAGCACACAAGGATTTCCATTTAATACTCGTATTACACCAAACACCAACAGACTAGATTTTAAGGTGATAGGAGATTTGAACGTACTCGTAAAACCTTAGTCAATTACGAATTACGACAGTAAATTCGTAGCATAATCACGTAATTAATAATTCGTAATTGAATAAATACTCACAACTCACAATTCCTAACAATGAATAATTTTTTATCATTTATAAAAAACGTTGCGCTAACTTTTTGCCTTCTTTTGAGTGTGCAAAGCGTTTTTGGGCAATATAATTTCCCTGTGATGTACGGAACGCACTTTACCACGCAGGCATCAAGGTTTCAGCCAACCAAATTGGGGCAAGGAATTGGTATTTTTGAGGCAAATATGGGCGTTTATACTGCCATAGGCACAAATGCCCTTAATTTTGGACAAGCATTAGATATTGGTGGTTTAGATTTTGGTAGCCGTACAAATGACCTTACTAACGCCAAAATGAACGAAATAGTAGAAAACTTTGCTAGTTATAATACTGCAAGTGTTTCTGCTTATACAACATTCAATATGTTTTATAAATTTAGAAAAAAACGAGAAGGAGAGCATCACAGAGAGCTTTTTTCTCTTTCCTTAGAATTTGCACCACGTGCAGAAGCAAATGTAGTGTTTTCTAATGAAGTTGCCCGCTTTTTTTGGTATGGTAACAAGCAATATGGCAACAATCCTGTCAATATGGGAGATGTACGTGTCAATATGATGGCTAGCAATGAAGCCGTTTTGGGTGCTGCAACAGATGTTTATAAGAAAGATAATTTTAAAATACGTTTGGGTTTGCGCCTAAAATATATTATGCCTATTGCTAATATTTATACACAGCGTGCTGATGCAGTTGTTCAAAATGTAGGAAATGGCTATGACCAACAAACACTTATCACCACTAATTATCAGGGAAGTAGCTCACTTCCAGAAAATTTTGCAGCAGGAGATTTTATCAAAAGCAACATAGGAAATGGTTTTGGAGCGGATTTAGGCGTTACAGCAGAGTTCAAAAATCATATTGTGGCTACTATCAGCGTATTAGATATAGGACAAGTGAAATATAACAATAATGTAAAAAATTATGCGTTAAGCAAAAATTTTGTGTTTGATGGTATTTCTGTTACAGGAAATGGAGAAACAGGTAGCATTATTGACTCTTTGGGTAATGCTTTGAAATTTATAGAAACGGCTAATGCATATAGTGCGCCTTTGCCTACACGTATGATTTTGCAAGGGGAATACCACATTAAAAAACCTGATAAAGATGATAGAGAACATACAAAACACGCTTTTTATTTTACTTATATTCAGGGTTTCCGTAATTATGGTGTGGCAACTACTCGCCCAGTGGTAAATGTAGGATATAGTTTTAATATCAAAAAAATGTTTAATACTGGTGCATCATTTGGATTTAGTGGTCAAAGTGGTTTTACGGCAGGTTTGTGGCTTTCTACTAGGTTTTTGGGTACAACTTTTGGGCTTGGTTGCGACAATATTGCACCGCTTATTGCGCCAAATAGTGCCAATGCAAGCACAGGGCTAGCTTTTAATCTTGGAATAAGTTTTTAAGAGATTTTGGGATTTTTGTAAATCATCTTAATTAGAAAAATATGCCTTTAAATAGGCAAGGGGGCATGCCCCCTTGTCAAAGATGTTACACGAAAACTTATAAAATCCCAAAACCACATTCCGAAATGTATATCAACTATTTTAAACAAAAAATCTTCAATTTTTATTTTGAAGATTTTTTTGTTTTTATAAAATATTTTAGTGAAAAATACGTTATACTAGAATTGATACCACTACAACAAAAAATATTCACCTAACTAAACTAATTTTCAAAAAAATCTAATAACTACTTTCAGTAGAATGAAAAACAATCAAAAAAAACAATCAAAAAACATATTAAAAAAATCATTGAAAAAATATTTTAGTATCTTCTTTTTAGGCTTATTTTTATCTCAAATTCTTCCAAATATAGCATTTTGCCAAAACAAAATAGACAGAGAAAAATACCAACTCAAAGCGCAAAAAACAACTGAAAATATCAATATTGATGGAATAGCAGATGAGAAAGCGTGGCAAAATGCAGAAATAGCCAAAGATTTTTTTCAAAATTTTCCTTTTGATACTGCTTTCGCAACTACAAAAACAGAAGTCAAAATGCTTTTTGATGATAATTTTGTGTATGTTTCTGCGGTTTGCAAAAATCAAAAACCAGAGGATTATGTCGTTACTTCGCTCAAAAGAGATTTTAATGCGCCAAATAGTGATTTTTTTCTTTTTGTTTTTGATTCTTTTTTAGATGAAACCAATGGCTTTGCTTTTACAGTAAATCCATTAGGAGTACAACGTGAGGGGCTTGTTGCTAATGGGGGCGGACAAGGTTCTGACGCTGATTGGGACAATAAATGGTACTCCAAAACAGCACAATATGAAGACTATTGGACTGTTGAGATGGCTATTCCTTTCAAATCTATACGCTATAAAAATGGCTCAAATGAATGGTTTGTAAACTTTGGGCGCAGCACACGTAAAATAAACGAATTTTCTTCGTGGGTGCCTGTTAATAGAAATTTTGGACTTTCTAATCTTGGTTTTACGGGTAAACTACTATTTTCTGAACCTCTCCCAAAGCCTACCAGAAATATCTCTTTAATTCCTTATATCACAACAACTTACAACAAAAATCAAGAAAAAAACACCTCCGCAAAGTTAGGGGCAAACATAGGTGGAGATGCCAAAATTGCCGTTACACCTTCCCTCAATCTTGACCTTACTTTTAACCCCGACTTTGCACAAGTAGAAGTTGATGCACAAGTTACCAATTTGGATAGGTTTGAGATTTTTTTCCCTGAAAGAAGACAGTTTTTTATTGAAAATTCTGATTTATTTGCACGTTCTGGTTTTAGTCAAATACGCCCTTTTTTCTCTCGTAGAATAGGTATTGGGCGAGATACAAGCACAGGACTAACTGTTCAAAATCCTATTCTTTATGGTGCAAGATTAAGTGGGAAAATCAATAAAGATTGGCGTATTGGCGTACTTAATATGCAAACAGGAACGGACAAAGACAAAGGTATTTTAGCTACAAATTATAGTGTAGCAACATTCCAAAGGCGTATTTTTGCACGTTCCAATATTGCAGGGATTTTTGTTAATAGACAGCGTACCACAGATGCAAGCGGAAATTTTGAATTCAATAACCAAAATTATACACGTATTGTAGGGCTAGATTATAATATGTTTTCCGCTAATAACCGTTGGGTGGGGAAGTTTTTTTATCATAAACTCCTCACAGACAAACAACTAACAGATACTTACACACACGCCTCGTATGTGGGTTATACAGTTCAGAAATTTAATTTTAATTGGAATCACGAATATGTTGGCACAAACTACAATCCTAATGATATTGGATTTGTGCGCAGGCAGGGGCATTGGCGTTTAGAGCCTTCTGTTGCTTTTAATTTCTTTCCAAAACCAAATACAAATTCTAACCTAAATAGGCAACAACTTACGCTTTATAGTAATTTTTATTGGACTTTATTTGATATTGCAAATGTAGTAAAACCTTTGGATTTAACTGATAGAACGCACTCTGTTGGCTATAATGCCATTTTTATGAATACAAGTGGCATAAATTTTAATTTTTTTAACAATTTTGTCAAACTTTTTAGAGATTTTGACCCAAGTAACACAGGACAACCAACGAAGCTAAAAGCAGGTACTTCTTATGAGATGTATGGCTGGAATTTTGGTTATAATTCTGATACACGCAAACTATTTAGTTATAGCCTTAATCAATCTTATCAGAGCTATTTTGATGGGAA
>JAYVHJ010000410.1:0-6064 GCA_043771315.1 Raineyaceae bacterium | reverse complement strand
GGTTTTTCTTTTGGATTTTTGACAGGCACGCCCTCCAAACTTTTGTAAAGAGCTTCAGCTTTGGCTTTTTGCCCTGTTGCGTTGTATAAAGTAGCTAATTTGTCCAGTGTTTTGACATAATCAGCGTGCTTGTCGCCTAAAACTTTTTTGCGTATGGCAAGCGTTTTGAGGTAAGATTTTTCAGGTTTTAGTGCATTTGTAATGGTGGCTGTACCGCCTGCGCTAGCCATTGCTTGTGTTTGGAAACCCGCTAAATTATAATAAAAAGAGCCTAATTTTTCTGTATCTTTTCCAAGTGTTTTTTCAGCATCTGGCTCTGCTTTTTCTCCCAATGCTGCTGCTTTGGCATAATCTTTGGCTTTTGCGGCTTCTACCATAGCGTTGTAAAGTTCTGGAAAAGTTTGTGCTTTTGCACTAAAACCAACCAAAATATTGAGGCTAAAAAATAAGCCTAAAATAAGTAAAAGATGTTTTTTCATTGTATTTTCGTGTAAGTTTTTGTAAATCATTGATTGAATTCTACTTTACTTTGAATGATAATTTCATCAAGAATATTATTCAAATGACCATTTTGGATAGCTATTTCAAAACATTCTTTTAAAACTGGGATATTAATGATTTCCTCAATACAATTCATATATTTATCAACAATGACATCAATAGAATAAGCTTTATTAGCATTTTCTCTTATTTTGTTTCTAATATTTATGATGTTTTCTTCTGATTTGATGACAAACGTAATAGGAAATTTCTGAATTTTATCAATATCCAAAAAATATTTTTTAAAATCTAGAGTTTCTGTAACCTGAAAAAACTTACCTAAAGGCTTCATTACAAAGTCAATACCACCATCATTGGCATTAGTTCGTCCTGTTTTGTAGAGTTTAAGATTTTCAGTTGTGAGATTATCAATTTCAAAGCCCCAAATAATGTATTGCTCATAATAATGATATTTTAGAATAGCATAACTAACAATCTCAAAAAGCCTTGCATCAACATTAGATGCAAGCAAGTCTGTTATAAATGTAATAGCTTTTTCTGGTGATTTTTTACTTATTTTTTTGAGTTCTTGGCAAGATTTTACAAAACGCTCAAAAGAATCTTGTTTTATTATGATGTATTCGTCAATAATTTCAATAATTATTTTGGCAATATTGAAGGTAAAATCAGCTTTTATATTTAATAAATTTTCATTTATCCAATAGCGGTTAGTTTCTAGATTTCGTAGGATAGGAATGTAGGGCGTTGTTGGGAAATATTTTTGAAATTCTGCGTTCAATCTATTATTTAAAGAGTGGTTTTGCAGTTTACTACCAAAAGGAAGTTCTCTTTGCCTTGCAAAAAGTTTGTTGAAAGGTGCACCTTCATACTTAGAATAATCTCCTTTTGTATTATATTCTTTCTCTATATAATCCTCTAAAATGACATAAATAGCATATAAATTAGAAAAGCTAGCTCTTGATTTTGCCCCTTTATTAGCGGAACGTGTTTTTTTATTGATATATTCTAATAACATACTTCTTTCAAAAACATCTTCTGCGTATTTCCCACAATGTTTTTTTATTATTTTTTTGATATTTTCAGTAAATGAAGTTTCCATAAATTATTATAAATATTGATTATTAGCTAGTCAAAAAGTGTCAAATTAGTCGTTTTTACAACTTTTTCAGTTTCAAAAGTACGTATTTCTTTGGTTAATTTCTCTCCTTTGTACTCATCTGCGAGTGTGAGCCTACGCAAACCAATTTTCACATATTCATCTTCTATTTCAATTCCTATACAATTTCTATTTAGATTTTTTGCAACAAAACAAGTGGTAAAAGTACCTGAAAATGGGTCTAAAACTAAATCATTTTCATTAGAACTTGCCTTGATAATACGCTCTAAAAGTGCAATAGGTTTCTGGGTTGGGTGATTTTCGTATTCTTCCATTCTGTAGCGCACCCTAGAAAAATCCCAGACATTTCCAGGAATTTTCTCTGAATTATAGACTGTCGGAATAGCCTTGCGGTAGTCTATAAGTTTACGTTTTGCGCCTGTTTTTGCTTCTACCAAAATATCCTTTGCATTAAAAGTATAATTGTCTTTGTCTTTCACACAAAATAATATAGGCTCATACATAGAGCCGTAAAATTTTTTAGCTTGTACACCAGAACTATCATACGACCACACCACACGAGAGAGAATAGTTAGTTTTTTACGTAAATAAACATCAAAAAACGGCATAAATTGCGTGGCAGTCATCACATAAAAGCTACCATTTGGTTTTAGTTTTTGAATACACAAATCAAGCCATTCATAACACCAAGCGAGATAATCATCTTCTGTAGCCCATTTTTCTATGTTTCCGTTGAAATTTTTGCCAATATTATAGGGTGGGTCTGCAAAAATCAAATCTACGGAATTATCTGAAAGGGTTTTTAAACCTTCCAACGCATCTCCATAGATAATTTTATGTATATTATTCCCTAAGATTTCCATTATTTCTGATTAAAATATTTTTTCAAAGCAAATATAATTTTTTAAAATCATATTTCTTTATTTTTTATAGTTTTTCAAAAAAATATTACTTATTGATAGTTCTTAATGCTTTTTTAATGATGTAAGCTGTTGCTTTTTGCTTATTATTGTCGTCTTTTTTGGTCTTCTCTTCCCATTCTGCACAAAGATTTTTTACAAAATCAGGTTGTGTTTTGCTGGCATCATTGAGCCAATTCCCCACGCTATCACATACATATTTAGAATTATCTGCATACAAAACATTGAGTATAGACAACGCCAACGCAGGATTTTCTTTCAAAATATCAATATGTTTGCACCAAACACCACGAGGACGAGTGATTTCAGAGGCAAAACGTCTGATATTTTCATTATCATTTTGCGCCCAAACAGACAAAAGTTCAATAACTTTTTCCAACTCTTCTTTAGTTTTACAAATAGCAGGACGCACTGCTATCCAAGCAATTTCTCTCACGCCAAAATGTGGGTCTGCGGCAAGTATTTTGATTTCTTCCAGCCGTTTTTCAATAAACATATCATCACAACCAATCAAATAACACGCATAACCACGCACAGCATCAGATTTATGAGAAGAAAGAAAATCAATTACCTTATTTTTTGTTTCTTCTGTAGCTTCTAATAATCTCCAATAAAAATACCTCCCAATAAGAAAAGTAGCTTGTAAAGTAGTTATTTTACCATTTTTACTATTTTTATCTAATAATTTTATGATGGATTCTGTATCATTTTCATAATCTGTATTTTCAAAAATAGTTTTCACCAGTTTTTTATGGTCAATAGCCAACCATTCTACCAAATTTACGGTTTCAATTTCACCTTTATTAAGACTTTCTAAAACATCAGCAGGGATTTTGTCTATTTTAGTTGCGCCTTTCCGCAAAATAATTTCAGCCATTTTAATAAAAATTAGTGTATTTTAAACACAAAAACTAGGTAAGAACACCAAAATTAGCTATTTTAGTTGTTTTACCTAGTTTTTGTGTTTTGATAAATACAATTATTTAAAATATTTATCTTTAAGTTGGTCATCATACAAATCCGCATAGTAGCCAATACGGTCTATCATAGCAGCAGCCTCTGTTTTGTCAAGTCCTTGCGCCTCACGTATCATTTTGATATACGCAAAATTATCTTTTATAGTGAATGCTACACCATATAAAGTATGGTTAATTTGCAAAATTTCTTGATAGAAAGCCTCACGGTTTTCTGTAGGCACAGCCACTACTGGTGAAAGCAATTGAAAATAGATTTGTTTGCTACTTTCCATTTCCCAAACATCAATCCAAATTTTGGCAGAACCCACATTCAAATTCCACTGACCATCTAGCTCGCCACGAGATGCCACAGGGTCTTTCCCTGATTCTTTTATGCAGATTTCTATTATTTCGTAATAAGGTTTTAGATTAGCCATATTGAGATTCTCTTGAGATTTAGTATTGTTATGATTTTAGTAAATGTATAGGAAGTTGAAATGAATATTTTGATAGTTATTAAAATATTTATTTTATTAAACAATTTGTGAGTAAACAACTTTAATAACGCAAAATATAACGAAGTTTTGGAAAAACAAAATAAAATTTCAAAAACCTTCAAAAATTTTATATTCAACCCAAAATTAAACAAAAAAAGTGATATAAAAAATATATTTGATAATTTGAAAATAAATCCAAAAAGTTTTTTTCCTTCACTTGATAGCTTTTTAATCCTAAAAAGTGTAATTTTGATGCCCTATTTTAATTTAATATCACACAACATAACTACAAATACACCTAAAAAATGAACAAAACAGGAAAATATATTTCTGAAAGACAAAATTTGCTTTCTATCTATTTTACGGCTGATTATCCGTACAAAGGAAGCACAAAAGAAATTATTATTGCGTTGCAAAACGCTGGAGCAGACCTTTTGGAGGTGGGCATACCTTTTTCAGACCCTTTGGCTGATGGCGTTGTAATACAAAAAAGTAGCTATACTGCACTAGAAAACGGCTTTTTGTTGGATAATTTGTTTGATGATTTGGCAGCAATCAAACCACAAATAACTATTCCGTTGGTGCTGATGGGTTATTTTAATACGGTTTTGGCGTATGATGTGGAGAAATTCCTCAAAAAATGCCATTCTTTGGATATTGATACTATTATTTTCCCTGATTTGCCGCCTGCTATTTATGTGGACACCTATGCGGATTTATTTCAAAAATATGATGTTTCTCCAGTTTTTTTGATTACACCGCAAACATCTTCTGATAGAATAAACTATCTTAATAGTGTTTCTAAGGCATTTATTTATGCCGTTGCAGACAATAGCATTACTGGAGCAAGCGCAGATTTGTCTGATAAACAACTAACTTATTTCAACAAAATCAAGGCTACAAAATTTGATGTTCCTGTGATGATTGGTTTTGGTATCTCGGATAAAAAAGCATACGAAAAAGCCTGTAATTATGCTAATGGCGTGATTATTGGCTCTGCTTTCATCAAATCAATAGAACATATTACACAAAATAATCAACAGGAAACAAGTAAAAATATACAAGATTTTATTCATTCAATAAAAAAATAAGACTCAAAGTGCAAAATTTTGTATTTCTATGTCTTCTAATCTGTATAAACTTTAGAAAAATGAATTATATTTTTATAGTTCATTTTTTTATTGTAATTTTACGAGCTTTTTCGCAAAAAATAGGTAAAAGTAAGAAAAGTATCATTGAAATTATAATTAAGTTAAAATCAAGAAAATCAATAAATTATGTCAGAAAATCTTAATCCAGAAGAAGAAAAAAAAATCAAAAAAGCATTCCAAACACGTGATTGGAGCGAAATAAAAAGTGCAGACTCTTGGGCTATCTTCAAAATAATGGCAGAATTTGTCAATGGTTTTGAAAAAATGTCCCAAATTGGTCCTTGTGTGTCTATTTTTGGCTCTGCACGTACCAAACCAGACAATAAATACTACAAAATGGCAGAAGAAATTGCTGCAAAACTCGTTAGACACGGCTACGGTGTGATTACGGGTGGTGGTCCTGGTATTATGGAGGCTGGTAATAAAGGTGCAAAATCTGAAAAAGGTAAGTCTGTAGGACTTGGCATCGTTTTGCCTTTTGAGCAAAGTGGCAACATTTATATTGACCCTGATAAATTGATTGCTTTTGACTACTTCTTTGTAAGAAAAGTAATGTTTATTAAATATGCACAAGGTTTTGTGGTGATGCCTGGTGGTATGGGAACACTTGATGAGCTTTTTGAAGCCGTAACGCTTATTCAGACTAAAAAAATTGGGCGTTTTCCTATTGTTTTGGTAGGTAAAGATTATTGGTCTGGTCTTATGGGCTGGATAACAGAAACAATGTTGGGCGCAGAAGGCAATATCAATGCAGAAGATTTGAAACTTATTGAGCTAGTTGATACGCCTACAGAAGCCGTACAAGTGATTGACGACTTTTATGCTCGTTATTTGTTGCAACCAAACTTCTAATTTAATTACGAATTATCAATTACAGTTGTAATTGATAATTTCTTGTTTTTAAGTCAAAAAATAATAAAAT
>JAYVHJ010000409.1:0-5855 GCA_043771315.1 Raineyaceae bacterium | reverse complement strand
TTTACGGCAAAATTGCTGTATGGTTCTGCGTTCCTTGCACCTTCTCCGTTGGCTGCTTTTGACCAATTTGGCTCGTTTTTTAGTTGTGAATGGTGAGTTGAATACAAAACAGTAACAAAAAATAATTAAAAAATACATCAATGTTTTGCAAAACATTGATGTATTTTAATTTTTTAATATGTCAAAAATGACTAATACTTTTACACCACTTGAAAGTGCTATTATTAAAGTTATTTTGTACTTTGATATTTTTGATTACCCCCTAAATAAACGTGAAATCTACATTTATTTGAATGTTTTCTGTACTCAAGACGAGGTAGAAAGCACTTTATTATCATTAGAAAATAGCAGAATTCTTTATCAAAAAGCTACATTTTATTTACTCAATGATGCTAATATTTCTTTGGGAAATAACGAAAAATTAGCGTTTGATAAAGTAAATCTGCGCAAAACGCGCAACCAAAAAGCGACAGAATACCTGCAAAAAGCCTACGAAATCAGCAAAAAAATAGCCAAATTTCCGTTTATAAAAATGGTTTCTTTGTCGGGTTCTATTTCCAAAAATAGCATTGATGAGGGAGCAGACATAGATTATTTTATTATTACTGCCAAAAACCGCCTCTGGATTGCTAGGTTTTTTTTGATGCTTTATAAGAAAATAGGACTTCTGAATACAAAAAAGTTTTTTTGTATCAATTATATTATAGATGAGAATACTTTAATGCTTCAAAATCAAAGTTTTTATATTGCAATGGAAGCAATAACTATCATTCCTACGGCTGGATATAATGTGTATGACGAGTTTTTGGAGCAAAATAATTGGATAAAACCTTTTTTTCCTAATTTTCCTAAGCGAGAAATTAATAATACAAGTGATAGTTTAGCTACAAATTTTCCGACAGAAAGCCCACTAAAAACGTGGTTTGAAAGCCTATTTAAAGGCAAATTAGGAGATTTCATTGAGGAAAAACTAATGCAAAGAAGGCATCAAAAATGGAAAAAGCGTCACCCAGAAAAATGGAATACAGAAAAGGGAATTGATATAAATAAAAATACCTTTAAAGGGCATCTCACAGACCATTATGAGCGTATTATGGCAAAATTTGAAGAGAAAATAAAAGCATTTGAGCAAAATAATCCCACTCAAAAACTATTATAAAAGTCTTTTTGAGTGGGATTATTGGTTTGGGAAGATTTTGAAATAATTATTTCAACGCATCAATTTTTTTGTTTGTTTCTGCTAATTTAGCTTTATTATCTGTACTTTGATAACATTGCACTAGCGTTTGCAAAATGTCTAAATCTTTAGGATTTCCAGTTGCTACTTTTTCAAGGTGAGGTATAGCAAGGAGTAATGATGCTTTTATTTTTTTGTCATATTCAGTTGATTTTGCTGGTGTAAGTGTCTTATCAGCACGTTCTTTATCTTCTTTATTTGCCTCTTTTCGTGCTAATTCAAAATAGTAAGCACCTAAACCTCTTGCACCAACTGTTGAATTAGGGTCAATATTAGAGATTTTGTTGTAAAGCTCCAAAGCTCGTGGCATATTATCCATTTCTTGGTTAATATATGCTTCATAACTAACAAAAGTAACATTTTTAGGAAAATCTTTTGTTGCCATTTCAGTGATTTTAAGAGCTTTTGCATAATCTTTTTTGCCAAGATAATGCGTAATTACGTTGGGATAATGTGCAATTTTAGAAGAAGGCTTTGCACCTGGCATAGAAAAAACTGGCTCAATGTTGCGTGTATAACCCTCAAAGTCATCTACTTGTGCAGCAGCAATAGCCGCATAAACATAAGCAGTTGTGTCGTTTGGTTTTAGTTTTTGTGCCATTTCAAATGGTTTCATAGAACTTTTATAATCTTTTTTATCAAAATACATAGCGGCTTGATTAAAAAAAGCACCATACATATTTTTCATACCATCTTCTGCATCTTTGTAAAAACCTTTTTTCTCTGGCTCTAATTCCATAGCTTTTTTGTAGGCATCATACGCTACATTGGCAGCATTGGGGTCTAATTTGTTGATATCTGGCTTGTCTGATGCAGCAATAGCAGCATAAATTTGTCCTCTATAAAACCAAGTTTTAGATTTCAGGCTTGCTTTTGGGTGTTTGCTTGCCTCGTCAATGTGTACTTTTGCTTCTGCAAATTTTCCTTCATCAAACTCAATAGTAGCTGCACCAAGCCCACCCTGCGCAAAAGAAACAATGCTAAAAAGCATCAAAACAAATAAAAGTGATAAGTTTTTCATTATGATTGTGATTTTTTATTATGATTTTTAGAAATTTTAAATTGATTGTGTACAACAAACTCTATTACAGATATTGCATTACAAAAGTTGTGCAAATTTAGTAATATTCTTCAAAAAATAAAAAAAACTCTCTCAAACTATTTTTTAATCCTACTTTCTTCGTAATTTTGTGTTTATAAATGAGATAAAACAAGTTTATTTTTACAATAACTTAATAATCAATATTTTATATTCGTACCTCTTACTTTGTACTTCTTGCTTATGAATAATATTAAAACTGGTTATGATTTTTTGGCAAAAAATGAATTTGATAGTGCTATCAATGCGTTTTCTAATGCCATCAATGCTGATGCAAAGGATATAGAAGCACATTTTGGATTGTCGCAGGCATATTATTTTTTGTATAAAGAAACAACTATCAACTCATATAGAAATACCGCCAAAGACCACGCCAATATTTGTATCAATCTTGACCCAAAACACCCACAATCTTATGCTGCAAAGAGTTTTTTGAGTTTGATTAATGATGATAATTTTAATAAAAGTAGTGGAAATACTACAAAAAATCTAGTAGAAAAACACGCTCAAACTACGTATGACAAACGTCTTCACGAAGAAAATCTACTTATCAATTCTGAAAAAGATTTGGATAAAAATAACAACAAAGAAGACAAAGGAACGCTTGCATTATCTCCCATAAAAGCATTTTTTGGCTTTGGCTGTGTGAGTTCCTTTATCATTTTTGGCGTGGTTGTGTTCTTTTTTAGTAAAATAAAAAACGCTAACAGCAGAGAAAAACAGCTTACAGAAATGACTACAAACATTGAATTGCCTATTAAAACTACTCAAAAGTATGCTGGTGCAACACTAAGTGAAAATGGCACACTTGTTTGGGTGATTTATGATAAAAAGCAAAGAAAGGGAAATATCCAATTTACCAATATTGATGGAAAAGAATTTTCTAAGGAAATGTATATAATGGATAATATTACTGATGTTTTGGAGTACAATAATCATATTTATGTTTTGGGCGGTCTCAATAATGAAAAAATTGAGGCAAGAGATATGAAAACAGGCAATATTTTGTTTGATGCACAATTTTTGACACAAAAACACCCAGAATTGAAAATAGGAATAGGTAAAATAAAGCCTTTTCAAGGAAAAGGTGTTGAAATTATTACTAAAAAAGGAGATCAATTTTACTATCTTTTTGTTAATCAAAAACTTTATTCTGCAACAGAAAAAAAACAATTAGAAAGTAATTTTGAAAATAAAAATGGTTATGTTGAGCAATATTTGTGGTACAGTCAGGACAAAGAAACCATTAAAAAAACGTATTTTATGGCTAAAACCCTTGAAAATCCCTTTTGGATTGATATTAATGCCACTAAAAATATATTGCCTACTGCTGAAAGTTTGATACAAATAAATGAAGGCAAAAACAGTAACGAATTTCAGAAATTTCCTACAACGACAACGACTTTTTTGGAAGGAAACCTCGTTTATGGTGACAAAGAATATGCCATTATTGCACATAAAAACACCATTGGTGAAGACCAACACACATATACCTGCATAGAGGCGCAAACAGGAAAAATTATTTGGGAAAAAATACCTGAAACAAATTTGTTATTTAGTAATGAGAATACCACATCTAATAGTTGGGAACTTAATAAAAAATCTCGTTATGGTGATTCTATACTGTTTTACATCTCTAAAACATCTCCTAGCCTCATTGTTATTGACATCAAAACAGGTAAAATACAACTAGAAAAAAATAATCTTTTTTAAAAATATCATATTTTATAAATGCTTAACCCTGAAACAATTAGACTAGAAGATTATTCATATCTGCTTCCAGAGGACAGAATAGCACAAATTCCGTTGGAAAAACGAGATAATGCCAAACTTTTACACTACAAAAATGGAGATATTTCGCATCAAAATTTTTATGATTTAGCAGATTTTTTGCCTGAAAATTCGTTGCTTGTTTTTAATAATACAAAAGTAATTCCTGCTCGTTTGTTTTTTCAAAAAGTTTCAAAGGACAATACAGGCGCAATAATTGAAGTTTTTTTGCTTTCTCCAAAACTGCCAAGTATCGTAATGAGCCTTGTAATGCAGGAAACGAAGTCTTGTACATGGTTTTGTATGATTGGGAACAAAAAACGCTGGAAAGAGGATTTATTTCAGGAAATTATTATTGAGAATAATAATAATTCTCAAAAAATAACCTTAAAAGCACGTCTAATTGATGTTGAAAACTCATTGGTGGAGCTTTCTTGGGATAATGAAAATCCTAATGATGAAAGTATCAATTTTGCAACTATTTTGGCATATTTGGGACAAATGCCACTACCACCTTACATCAAAAGAAAAGCAGATAAAACAGACGACAACCGTTATCAAACTGTTTATTCTGACAAAAAAGGTGCTGTGGCTGCACCTACAGCTGGGCTTCATTTTACGGAAGAGGTTTTTGAAAAATTAGCTAGTAAAAATATTGCAAAAGAATTTATAACCTTACACGTAAGCGCAGGTACTTTTCAGCCTATAAAAGTAAGTAATATTTTGGAGCATACTATGCACCAAGAACAAATTGTGATTACCAAAAAAAATGTTGAAAATCTTTTGCAAACAACTGAAAAAGAGAAAGTTATAACAGTAGTTGGTACGACTTCTATGCGTACTTTGGAAAGTTTGTATTGGTTTGGAGTGAAACTTTTTTTGAGTGAAAATACTAGTCAAAATGCCAATAAAAATATTGAAAATGAATTGTTTTTTATAGAAAAACTGTATCCTTACCAAATCATAGAAAAAATTGGAGAAAGTGCCTTACCAAACAGGAAACAGGCTTTTGAGGCAATTTTAGTTTATATGAACGCACTTCAAAAAACGGAGATTATTGGAGAAACGGAGATTTTTATTTTTCCTTCTTACAAATTTCGTGTGTGTGATGCGCTTGTTACCAACTTTCATATGCCAAATACCACGCTTATTTTGCTTGTGGCGGCTTTTGTGGGTAAAGATTGGTTTGATATTTATCAAAGTGCCTTAGACAATGATTACCGTTTTTTGAGTTATGGAGATAGTTCTTTATTGATTAGAAATAATTTTGAATTTTGACATTTATTGCGTAATTTCGTACTGCTATTTTGAGTATTTCACAAATATCCAACATTAAATTACCAAAAAATGTACACTTATAAAATACATTTGCATAAAGAAGACACAGGTTTTACGGTGATTGTGCCTGCTTTGCAAGGCTGCATTACGTATGGTGAAAATATAGATGAGGCTATTGCTATGGCAAAAGAAGCTATTGAATTGTACACTTTAAATAGCAAGACAAGGATAAATACACAAATAATTCAATACAATTCATTAAATCAGATAATACATTGATAAAAATGATTTGGAATAAGAGTATAACAAAATATAGTTTCTTTCTTCTTTTTTTCTTTATTTTGATGCTTTTGGGTTGTGATAATCAGGAAGTTGCGCTTGTTATCCCTTCGCAAAAAATAGCCAAAAAAGAACAAATAATAAGTAAGTTTTATACATTGCAAGAAGGAAAAATGATCTTATTTTTTACAG
>JAYVHJ010000408.1:0-2044 GCA_043771315.1 Raineyaceae bacterium | reverse complement strand
ATTTTATTGGAGTACCAAATCCAAATATGGTCATTATGAAACACTTGTAAATTGGTGGCACGAAAACGCACACGGAAGGCACATTTATTCTGGGCAATCTACCATAAAACTAGGTGATACAGCAGATGATTTGACGTGGACAAATCCCAATGAATTTGGTAGTCAAATGCAAATCAATAGAAAATATGAACAAGTAAAAGGCAGTATTTTTTACTCTGGGCGTAGTTTCTTGAAAAATCCTATGCGTTTTGTGGATACGCTCAATAACAATTATTACAAATATCCTTCACTTATTCCTGCTATGGCGTGGAAAGACAGTATTCCACCTAATCAGCCTGATAGTCTGCGTGTTAAGCTAATGGAAGATGGTGCTTTTTTGGAGTGGAACGCCCCACAACCCGCATTAGACAACGAAAAAGCTACTTATTATGTTATTTACCGTTTTGATAATTACCAAAACGCTAACCAAAATGGGAATGATAAAGAAAATCTAAATCTTCAAAATCACAAAAATATTATTGCTACCACACGTCAGACTACTTTTAAAGATAAAAATATAGAACTTTCTCAAAAGTATTTTTATGTTGTCAGAGCAGTGGACAGGCAACACAACGAAAGCAAAAATGCCACAAGTTTACTTTTTATTTCTGATAAAAAATTGTATTCTGGGAAACCTTAATAAGCAATTACAAGTTTTATGATACAAATTTATTGCAGATATTTTTAAAACTACCCTAAACAGCAGTTTTTACCAAAAGAAAATTAGGTAAAAAAAAATACTTAAAAATTGTGTTTTTGAAAAAAATTCTGAAAAAAATCTTATATTTGCATTGTATTTGTATTAAAATTGTCAAAACAAGTATAAAAATATCAAAAACAAAAAAAATTATCTCAAAATCTAAGTTTTATATCCAAAGCAATCATTATGAAATCAATAAAAATATTTTGTATTACAATACTTTTTCTAGGAATATTCGCAGGCGTGCCTTCTCATGCTTATGCACAAGGTGGTGATTATCAGACACATACCGTTTATATATGGAATTTTACTAAATATATTCAGTGGCCTGCTAGCTATCAAAGTGGAGATTATGTGATTGGTATCATAGGTAACTCGCCTATTGTACCCAAACTTAAAGGACTTGCCGCAACCAAAAAAGTAGTAGGTGCGCAAAAAATAGTTATCAAACAGTTCAAAACGGTTGCTTCAATGGACAAAAATTGCCATATGATTTATGTTACAGCAGCTGAAAGCCGTAATTTAGCCGCAGTTAAAAAGTTTTTTGATGGAAAATCAGCTCTTATTATTACAGAAAAAACTGGGCTTGCAAGACAAGGAAGTTGTATCAATTTTGTACTAAGAGATGGTAGCTGGCGTTTTGAAATGAATAAAACAGAAACAGATAAAGCAGGGCTGAAAGTATCTAAACAACTTACAAGGCTCGCTACTATTATTGAATAAATAATTGTGAATTATAAATTGTGAATGAATACAAAACTTCACGAATAGTTGGAAACTTTCGTGAAGCTAGTATCAAAGATTTTTTAATTTTAGAATGAACCCACCAAACGAGTTAGAAAGCACTCAAAAACAACCCCACGACATTCCTCGTAATATCCCTCATCTTCCTAATATTACCCCTTTGTATACACTCAAGTTCCTTTTGCTTGTGGGTGCAATCCTTGCGTGTGTAATGCTTTTGGTTGATATGAAAATTTTGCCAAAAGAAATAACACTTTCTGACAAAATAAAAATTGATTTATTTAGCTTTCAGAGTGTTTTTTTGAAAGAAAAGCCAAAATATGCCAATATTTCAGATATTCAAAAAGAAGGTGATAAGCTCAACCAAAACAAGAAAATAAATCCTGAAACAGGAGAAATTGATGAAAATTCAATGGTTGATGCACTTGAAAAAAATCCAGAAAAAATCAAACAAAACAAAAATAATCTCTACAAAAAAGATACGCTTGCTTTTAAAAGACGTATTCAGTATTTGGAAGATGATAATGCACCTTTGATGCCGTTTTTTAAGCAACTTGCACT
>JAYVHJ010000407.1:0-11711 GCA_043771315.1 Raineyaceae bacterium | reverse complement strand
CCCTAATCAGCAAGTCTATGGCTTCATCACTGCCATTTCCAAGAAAAATATTATCAATGGTTACCTCTTTAATGCCTGCAATAAGTGTTTTTACAGCGTGTTGATGGGGGTCTGGATACCTATTAAAATTATTTGTTGTAATAGTATTTTCGTTGGCGTCAAGGAAAATACCAACTTTTCCTGTGTATTCATCTCTTGCAGAAGAATAAGAGTTGATTTGTTGCAGGTGAGGGCGTAAAAGTTTTATAATATCAAACATAATTTTTTTGTGGAGTATCAAGTAGGATTATCTTTTAAATTTTTGCGCAAATTAAGGAAAAAAAAACTATTTTTACATCAAAATATAGTAACACAACAAAACTTTTTAAATATATTATTTTGTCAAAAGACCCAAAAATATATTTCCCTATTTCTGCTAATACAGAAATTAGTGAAACAGATACGGCTATTATCATTTCTAGGCGTTGGTTTAACCCATTGTTTAGGTTTTTGTTTGTTTTAGGTATTTTGTGGTGTGGCATTTGTGCTGTTTTATTTTACCTTATTATCCTAAAAATGAGCAATGAGGTAAGTTTTTATATTTTTAATGGTTTCCTTGCGTTGATTGGTCTGGCTATTACCTATATTAGCTGGTGTGGGCTGAAAAATCATACAGAAATAATTTTTGACCAATTTGTAATGAATATTACTTTTAAACCTTATTTTTGGTTAGGAAAAACGAAAGTTATTAATCAAAATATTAAAGAATTTTTCCTTATCAAAAAAAATAATAAACAACAAAATAAGCAAGATAGCAAGCAAAATTTTCATTATGATTTATACGTTTTACTTGTTAATAAAGAAGAAATTATGCTTATTTCTAATATTCAAGACTTTGAAATAGCCAGCGAAATCTTAGAAAAACTACTTAAAATAACTCAAATAAGTCAGTAGAAGTAGAATACCTGTAAATTATTTAGTGTTATCTAAAAACCACTAACAAAATATCCTAAAAAGTTGGTTTCTAATATAAAATTATGAAATTTTTTCTATACACCCCAAAATTCTTAAACCGTATTGGTTATGCAGGAATGGCTCTTTTCCCATTTATTCTGTATGAAAATCCTAAATTGAAAACTAATAAAACCTTTATCAATCACGAAACTATTCATCTCAAACAACAAGCAGAAATGCTAATATTGCCATTTTATGTAGTTTATTTGTCTAACTATGCCTTTAATTATCTCAAATATAAAGATCACGACACTGCTTACCGCAACATTTGCTTTGAGCGTGAGGCATATACGAATGAGAAAAACTTAGATTATCTGAAAAAACGTAGCTTTTGGGCGTGGTTGAATTATTTGTAATTATTTCTTGATTATTTTTTAGATAAAAATTACAAAAATTTTGTTATCTAAAAAATTACACTTATGTTTGCTCATCAAAATAAAAATAATATCAGAATGAGACTTCTAAAAGTTCAAAGGAACTTCAAAAAAAATCTACTAGGCAGTTTACTAGGTTGGTGGCA
Organism: Raineyaceae bacterium; assembly: GCA_043771315.1. GTDB lineage: Bacteria > Bacteroidota > Bacteroidia > Cytophagales > Thermonemataceae > JANYGM01. The sequence continues at coordinate 10,198 of JAYVHJ010000407.1, read as the reverse complement.
AGATACTACTTCAAAAAGTACGAACTAAGCAACCTATTGATATATTTTTGAAAAAAAACTTATTAAAGTTTTAGAAAAATATTAGAAAAGTCTGCCGTTTGGCAGGCTTTTCTCGTTTTAAAGCATTTAAATATCTTATGAAATAAAATTTTATGGAAAATAAATATCAGCTTAAAAGTTACACTAAAAAAGTGTACGCAGACCAAATAACGCCAATTAGCGTTTATCTCACTATTAGAGGCATTTTTGCAGGAAGTATTTTGCTAGAAAGTTCTGAAAATGATGACACACGCAACTCCCGTTCTATCATTTGTGCGCAACCCATTGCAGGTATACAACTCAATGAAAATCAGCTAACTACATTTTATCAAAATGAAAAAACACAAAAAACAACCAGCCAAATAAATACTATTCAGGAAGAATTAAGCAATTTTTTTGGTGCTTTTGATGTCAGAAGTGCAGAAAATCTGCAAGAAAGTCAACAAGATAAAAATCAAAATGATGGTATTATCAACGGTTTTTTTGGTTTTCAATCGTTTGAGGCGGTACGTTATTTTGAAACAAAAAAGGCTAATTTATGTCCCCAAACAGACAATGAGATAGCTATTATTGATTACCGTTTGTTTAAGTATGTTATTTGTTTTAATCATTTTAATGGAGAAGTAGTTTTTATTGAAAATACTACACTTGATGCACTTTCTACGTTGGATAATTTTGTGGAAACTGTCCTTACGAAGCGTGCAGGCACTTTTCCCTTTAAAATTCAGTCAGAAGAGCGTGCCAATGATACTGAAAATGAGTTTTTGGAAAAAATTAAAACTGCCCAAAATCATTGTAAACTAGGTGATGTCTTCCAAATGGTGCTTTCTAGGCGTTTTGAGCGAGATTTTATGGGAGATGAATTTAATGTTTATAGAGCTTTGAGGCATATAAATCCTTCTCCTTATATGTTTTTCTTTGATTATGGCGCATACAAAATTTTTGGTTCTTCTCCAGAAGCACAAATTAGAATCTCTAATAATGAGGCACTTATAAACCCTATTGCAGGCACATATAAGCGTACAGGAAACAAAGAAGACGACCAAAAACTTGCAGTTTTATTGTCAGAAGACCAAAAAGAAACCGCAGAACACGCAATGCTTGTGGATTTGGCTCGTAATGACCTCAATAGGCATTGCAAAGATGTTAAAGTCGTTGAATATAAGTCTGCAAAGCAATATAGCCACGTTATTCACCTTGTTTCTACTGTAAAAGGCACACTAAACAATATCAATAATAATCAAAATGCTATAAATGAGGGGGTTAAGATTATGGCTGATACGTTTCCTGCTGGTACGCTTTCTGGTGCGCCCAAAGTGCGTGCTATACAACTTCTGACAGAAATAGAGGGTATTCCACGTAGTTTTTATGGTGGGAGTATTGGTTTCATTGATTTTAAGGGAGATATCAACGAGGCAATTATTATTCGTTCTTTTCTTACAAAAAATAACAAAATCTATTATAGAGCAGGTGCTGGTGTGGTTTTGAAGTCAAATCCTGAAAGTGAATTGAAGGAAGTTGATAATAAATTAGCTGCTTTGAGAAAGGCACTCCAAGAAGCAGAGAAATTTTAAAGTATTAGTGTTTATAATTAGGTAACGAGATTGTTATTTTGTGAATTTTTATGTAGGCGTTTGATTTATCAAAACGCTGTTTTGGGGCAAAACAAATGGCAGAGAACAAACTACGACAAAAAATATTCTTTTTGATAAATCAATATGGGTGACATTTATTTTTATAGTCAATTTTCTTTTAACCGCAAAGGCGCAAAGGTTAAATACACGCAAAGAACGCAAGGTTATACTACACTTTTTTGTATTTCTTTGCGTACCTTGCGCCTTCACTTTGCGACTTTGCGGTTAAAAATAACTTATTTTGATTTGTGTCACCCATATTGAAAAATAAGTTCCACATAATTTGTGCTACCTCATTGCACTACCTCATTTGTTTTGTACCAAAACACCACTTGATAAATCAAGTGGCTACAAAATTCAAAATACAATTTATCAATGTCGTTATCTAACTGATTTTCTAAAAGAATTATCTAAAAAACCTACTTAAAATGAATTTTACAGAAGCAAATTCTTCTTATAATCATCTTGAAAAAATGTCTGCAAATGAACTTTTGCAAAACATCAATAAAGAAGATAAAACTGTCCCTGATGCAGTAGAAAAGGCTATTCCGCAGATAGAAAAACTTGTAAATGCCCTTGTTTTGCGTATGAAAAAAGGTGGAAGATTATTTTATATAGGTGCAGGCACAAGTGGGCGTTTGGGCGTGGTAGATGCCTCTGAATGTCCACCTACGTTTGGTGTGCCTGCAGATTGGGTTGTTGGCATTATTGCAGGTGGAGATACTGCTATAAGAAAGGCAGTGGAGTTTGCAGAAGACAACCAAAATCAGGCTTGGGAAGACCTTTTAGCCTATAATATCAATGAAAATGATACTGTTGTAGGCATTGCTGCCTCTGGTAGAACGCCTTATGTAATTGGTGGTGTGCAAAAAGCCAAAGAAAAGGGTTTACTGACTGCCTGCATTGTTTGTAATACAGAAAGTGAGCTTGCCAAAAATGTAGAAATACCTATTGAAGTGGTTGTAGGGTCAGAATTCGTAACAGGAAGTACACGAATGAAAGCAGGTACAGCACAAAAACTAGTATTAAATATGATTTCTACAGTTACAATGATACAACTAGGACGTATCAAAGGCAATAAAATGGTAGATATGCAACTTTCTAACCTTAAACTAATAGATAGAGGGGTAAAAATGCTTGTAAATGAACTTAATATTTCGTATATTGAAGCGCAAAATTTACTAAATGAAACTAACAATGTCAGAGAAGCTATTAAAAGATATAAAAATGAATTTTGATTTGGTAAGATAAGACAATTTTTTACAACAAAATAACACTTCACAACTCACACTTCATACCTCAAAAAACACCTATTATTATGAAAAAAAACAGTCAAATTACTTTTGCATTTTTTGTCACTTTTCTAAGTGCTTTTTTACCAAATATGGCACAAGCACAAGATACAGGTATTGAAAATACTTTTTTATTGGGAAAAGATGATGCTACAAAAATCCTGATGGAATATATTGCACCTGCACCCAAACTAATAGGCTTTGCTATGGCTGAAGGTTGGTATTTTACTGCACAACCACTCAAACGTGGACGTTGGAATGTTCAACTGAATAGTTCTACTACTATTGGAACTGAAAAAGATGCCAGTTATGACCTTGCACAACTTGGTTTGCAAAATACTGCTACACCCAACGGAACGGAAACAGCTACTATTTTTGGTGGAGCTGGTACAACCGTAAGCAACAATAAAAATGGTAAAAGTTTTAACTTGGGTGGTGGTTTTGGAGAGATTACTCCACTAGACCCATCAGTTGTCACTTTGCCCAATTTACAAGTAAACATAGGTTTACGCAAAAATACAGAAATTTCTTTGCGTGGCTTACCGCCTATCAATGTGGGTAATATAAGCGTAAGAAACTATGGTTTTGGTATCAAACATGACATAAAACAATGGATACCAAGTATTTCGCTCTCTAATTTTAGTCTAGCTATAGTCGCCAATATCAATTATTTTAGTTTGCAAAAAGGACTAGAATCAAGCAATTTACCAGATTCTTCTGGTGCACTCACTATTCCAGGTCCAACAGATAGAAGCTATAAAGTTACAAGTTTGCAATATGGGGGTGGTATAGTTTTCTCTAAACGAATAAAATTACTTACATTAATGACTGGTTTGCGTTTGGATGTAATAACAGGAACAGGTGAACTAAAAGGAACTTATACTGTTTATACGCCTGCTAGCGGAGGAAATGCTGATGGTGATAAACAAACAGATATAGGGCTGATTAGCCTAAGTAATTCTACTGCTCGTATTGGGCTAAATCTTGGCGCAAAGCTCAAATTAGGTAAATTTGGTGTATTTTTGCATTCAACAGTAGGGAATTACTCTAGTTTTAATTTTGGGTTTGTATTTGGGAAAAATGAATAAATATTTATAAAAATGTCAAGATTTATCAATCCTTATACTGATTTCGGGTTTAAAAAACTTTTTGGAGAAGAAACAAATAAAGACCTTTTAATTGATTTTCTGAATCAATTATTACCAGCGCATCATCAAATCAAGTATTTGAATTTTCGCAATTCTGAAAGCTTGGGAGATTTTGCAGAGGAGCGCAAAGCTATTTTTGATGTACATTGCGTTTCTGCGACAGATGAGCGGTTTATTGTAGAGATGCAAAAGGCAAAAATGAAACATTTTAAGGATAGAAGTCTGTTTTATTCTACTTTTCTTATACGTGAGCAATCTCTCAAAGGACAATGGAATTTCAAATTAGAGCCTATTTATTTTGTGGCTATTTTGGATTTTTTGTATGATGAAGAAGAAGAAAAACATAAATTTCGCAGAGATATTTCATTGAAAGACCAAGATGGAGATTTATTTTCTGATAAACTACATTTCAAATTTTTGCAAATGCCACTTTTCAACAAGTCTGAAAATCAACTACTTACAAAGTTTGATAAATGGTGTTATTTTCTAAAAAATCTAGAAGATTTGGATAATATCCCAGCTATTTTGAATGAAGAAATCTTTAAAAAAGCCTTTGGAACAGCAGAATTTTCAGCAATGACAGAAAAACAACAAATTGCTTATCAAGAAAGTCTAATACATTATAGTGATATGAAAAATATTATTGACACAGCAGTAGAAGAAGCTGTAGAGATTGCTGTGGAAAATAAACAAATTGAAATTGCAGAAAACCTAATAAAATTAGGACTTTCAGGTGAAGATATTGCTAACGCTACAGGTTTGACAATACAAGAAGTAGAGAAAGTTCGTCAAAAATCACCAAAAAATAAATGAACAAACGCAAGATTATCAATGACCCTGTTCACGGTTTTATTCATATTCCAACAGAACTGATTTTTGATATTATTTCTCACCCTTTTTTTCAGCGTTTGAGGCGTATCACGCAACTTGGGCTAACAAGTTTTGTCTATCCTGGTGCATTACACACACGTTTGCATCACGCATTAGGCGCAATGCACCTAATGGGCGTTGCGCTTGATACTTTGCGCACAAAAGGGCATCATATTTCTGATGAGGAGAAAGAAGCCGCACAAATTGCTATTCTACTTCACGATATTGGGCATAGTCCCTTTTCTCACGCCTTAGAACACACTATTTTGCAAAATGTGCCACACGAAAGTATGTCTTTGCTACTTATGCAAAAACTTAATCAGGAGTTCCAAAACAGGCTTTCTTTGGCTATTGATATTTTTATGGGCAAATACGAAAGGGCTTTTTTTCATCAATTAGTTTCTAGTCAGTTAGATATTGATAGGCTAGATTATCTGCAAAGAGATTGTTTTTTTACGGGTGTTTCTGAAGGAACTATTGGTGCAGATAGGATTTTAAAAATGTTGGATATTGTTGATAACCAAATAGTTGTGGAAGAAAAAGGAATTTATAGTATAGAAAATTTTTTGACTGCCCGCCGCCTAATGTATTGGCAAGTTTACCTGCATAAAACCACTATAAGCACAGAGCAAATGATTGTTCAGCTTATCAAACGAGCAAGATTTTTGGTGCAAAATGGAGAAACCGTTTTTGCAAGTCCTGCACTTATGCTTTTTATGCAAAATACGGTTGTTTTGGAAGATTTTGAGAAGAACGAACGCTATCTAAATGCTTTTGCTAACTTAGATGATTATGATATTTGGGGAGCTATCAAAATTTGGGTTACCAATCAGGATAAAATACTTTCTACGCTTGCTCGTATGCTTTTGGATAGAAAATTGTTTAAAGTAATGCTTTCAGATGAGAAAGTAGAAACAGAAGTTTTGCAAAATATCAAAACAAAAGTTAAAAATCAATATCAACTCAAAGAAAATGAATTGGATTATTTTTTTGTCAAAGGTGCTACCAAAAATACCGCTTATGAAACTAAAAACGACCAAATTCTTATTCTTACCAAAAAAAGAGGCATTCTGGATATTACAGAGGCATCTGATTTGCCCACCATAAAAGCACTTACCAAGATAGTCAAAAAATATTATGTTTGCTGGGCTAGATAAGGTACGAAGGTTTGCAATAAGAAATTAAACAACTTAAATATAAAACTTTCTCCTTTATTTTTCGTTCTATATTTGTAAGAAATTCACAGAAAAATATTAAAAAAAAACTCTAATTCCCAATAAAATGGCAAAGCAAGCTAAAACAAACACATCAGAAGAAAATACATCAGAAGCAACAGAAACAACACAAGAAATGCCTGATTTTAAGGCAGAACTCATTTCTTATGCTTTAGAACACGACAAGCGTCCAACTTCTGCTTATCAACTCGCAAAAGCTCTAAACGTGCCTGAAAGTGCTTTTTATGAAGAATACAACTCAATAGAGATGTTAGAAAAAGAGATTTGGGGCAGCTTTTTTGACGAAACATTGACCATATTGCAGGACGACAGCGAGTACCAAACCTATACAGTACGTGAAAAAATGCTTTCATTTTATTTTACGTGGATACAAGTCTTGAAAGACAATAGAAGTTATGTACTTTTTTGTGATAAAAACCGCCGTAAAGGTGATTTAAACCCATCTTTTTTGCATATTGCCAAAGAAAAAACCATTGAACTAATGAAGGAATTTGTAAGTGAAGGAATTGCTACTAATGAAATTTCTGCACGTCCTTTTTTAAGTGATAGATATGGTGATTTGCTTTGGGGACAAGCTATGTTAGTGCTTAGATTTTGGGTGAAAGACGACAGCAAAAGTTTCCAAAATACTGATGCAATGATAGAAAAAGCCGTTAATACTTCTTTTGCGCTGATGGGAGAAACTTTTTTGGACAGTCTTTTTGATTTGGGAAAATTTGCGGTGCAAAATAGAAAAAAATAGTTTTTTTAGTGTTATATTTGTAGATACGCACCGCAGTATCCACGTAGAACAACACGAAAGTAAACAAAACCATAATCACAAAGTTATTTCAAATACATTTTTCTATGTGGATACGCACTGCGGTGCGTATCTACAAATACATTTTGAGTAATATCATTTTTAATATGAAAAATAATACTTATGTTCTAAATGTTGGGTAAAAGAAAATTAAAAAATATGAATGACTTTCTATTGATAATATTGTTGTTTGTTGCTCCAATATTGTGGTTTTTTAGCTACATAATGGTATTGAATAGTGAGTATTTTTTTAAAATATTTGTTATTCATACCATCATCTTACTGAGTTATCTACTTTTTATAACACAGTCATCTCAATTTTTTGGTTTACAAGGAGGTTATGGACTAGGAACAATGTTTGTTACTCTTGTTGTGATTGCACTACATACTATTCTGGGATTTGCTCACGCTTGCTATATTACATTTAAAAAACAACAACCAGTAAAATAATTCAAACCTTAAAAATGCCTCAAACTTTACTTATAGAAAGCCATTATTTGCCTTGTTTGGAGTATTTTGTGTTGTTAGAAAAATATCCAAATATCATTTTGGAGCAGCACGAATATTACCAAAAACAGTCTTACCGTAACCGTACACATATACTTACAGCTACAGGCGTGCAAGCCCTCACCGTTCCTATCAAAAATGCCAATGGAAAACATTTTTTTAAAGATATTTTGATTGATGATAGTGTGAGTAGTGCCAACTGGGAAAAAAAACATTGGAAAGCTATCTCAACTGCCTACGGAAAAGCTCCGTATTTTATGTATTTTGCTGATGATTTTAGAGAAATTTATGAAAATCAAACTAAAAAATATAAATTTTTGTTAGATTTGAACAATGATTTAATGACAATCTGTCAGAAATTTCTACAAAAAAAATATAATATCACCACTTCTGACAGCTATCTCAAAACTGAAGAAATAAACCAGAAAAATAATCAAAAAGACAGTATTGCAGACGTGAGAGGGCTTATTCACCCAAAAAAAGACTGGAAAGAAAACCATTTTTATAAAGAAATTCCGTATATGCAAAATTTTGGCAACACTTTTGAGCCTAATTTGAGCATAATAGATGTGCTTTTTTGTCAAGGGAAACAAAGCATATCATATTTGTAGAGATAAGGCATTGCCTTATCTGACAACAAACAGTAGCAACAAACAACAACGTCAAACAATAACGTCAAACAAAATATTCTTATATCATAAAAAATATTTTGTTTTATTGTTGATAATATGTATATTTCCAAAAATATTTCTTAAAAAGACATAGCAAAAGTAAAAAAAACAATAAATTTTATTTTAATTTATTGATTATCAGCAGTTTATACTGTTAAAAATTATATTCCAAACCCTGAAACTAGCAGTTGCTAGGGTTTAACAATCATAACCCTACGTGGAATGTAGGGAACTACAATAAGAAATCCTAATTAAAAAACACGCATAAAAAAACCGCAATGGAAGCAAAATTTTCCCTACAAGTAAAGGAAATAATCTCTCTTAGCAGAGAAGAAGCAGTGCGACTTGGACACGAGTACGTAGGTACAGAACATCTTATTTTGGGTATTATCAAAGAAGGTAATGGTTTAGCATTTAGCATATTACAACGTCTAAAACTCCCTTTTGCAGAATTCCGTAATAATATTGAGCAAATTACCAAAAATACAGTAACCTCGCAAGCCAACAATACTGTTAATCTGAATATTCCGCTTACAAAACAAACTGAAAAAGTGCTAAAAGTTACTTATTTGGAAGCCAAAATATTCAAATCTAATGAAGTGCGTTCAGAGCATCTTTTGCTTGCTATTTTGCGTGAAAACGACTACCTAGCTACACAAGTGATGAGTAAATTTAATGTAGATTATCATACTGTAAAGTCCGTTTTGGAGTCTTATTTGCACAATAATCAATCAATGCTAAACCCAACTGCTGCACTTGATAATCCTGATGATGAGGAAGAAGGACGTATGTTTAATCAGCAACAAAAAGAAACACCACGAATGGGCGCAGAAAAGTCTAAAACCCCTGTTTTAGATAACTTTGGGCGTGATTTGACAAAAATGGCAGAGATTGGAAAACTTGATCCAATTGTTGGTCGTGAGAAGGAAATTGAGCGTGTAGCCCAAATTTTATCTCGCCGCAAGAAAAATAACCCTATTCTAATTGGTGAGCCAGGCGTTGGTAAAACTGCTATTGCTGAAGGACTTGCACTAAGAATTATTCAGAAAAAAGTTTCTCGTGTTTTATTCAATAAACGTGTCATTACGCTTGATTTGGCTTCTTTGGTGGCTGGTACAAAATACCGTGGTCAGTTTGAAGAGCGTATGAAAGCCGTAATGAACGAGCTTGAAAAAACGCCAGAAGTGATTTTATTCATTGATGAATTGCATACTATTGTGGGCGCAGGCGGTGCATCAGGCTCACTAGATGCGTCAAATATGTTCAAACCAGCTCTTGCAAGAGGTGATATACAATGTATTGGTGCAACCACACTAGACGAATACCGTCAGTATATTGAAAAAGATGGAGCTTTGGCACGCCGTTTTCAAGTGGTTATGGTTGAGGCAACATCACCAGAGGAAACAATACAAATCTTAGATAATATCAAAGAGAAATACGAAGACCATCACCACGTTACCTACACGAAAGAAGCTATTGAAGCCTGCGTAAAACTTTCTGATAGGTATATTTCTGATAGGTTTTTACCAGATAAAGCCATTGATGTACTTGATGAGTCAGGTGCGAGAGTACATTTGAATAATATTCACGTGCCAGATGATATTTTGAAGTTGGAAGAACAAATTGAAAATATCAAAAAAGAAAAAAATCAAGTTGTCAGAAGTCAGAAATATGAAGAAGCAGCGCAACTGCGTGATAAAGAAAAACGTCTGATTGACCAATTAGAAAAGGCTAAAATGGCGTGGGAAGAAGACGCTAAAAAACGCCGTTATAGCGTTACGGAGGAGAATGTGGCGGAAGTTGTAGCTATGATGACAGGTATTCCTGTGAACAGAGTAGCGCAAACAGAAGGCTTAAAACTTCTTGGAATGGCAGAAGATTTGCAAGGAAAAGTAATTGGGCAAGATGCCGCCATTATGAAACTTGTAAAAGCTATTCAGCGTACTCGTGTGGGCTTAAAAGATCCTAAAAAACCAATTGGGTCGTTTATTTTCTTAGGTCCT
>JAYVHJ010000406.1:0-6531 GCA_043771315.1 Raineyaceae bacterium | reverse complement strand
TAATCAAAGCACTTTTTATACGTGGGGAAACAAGAAAATAGCCCAAATAAATTGGAAAAGTGGTACATTTCCTACATCTATGCAGGTGCAGTATTTTTCAGGAGAAACCCCTCCTACCCCTGCGCCTATCATACAATATGCGGACAGTTATTGGCACATAACGCCCATTACGGGTATCTTGGCAGGCAATTATGATATAAAACTTGATTTTGGTGAACACGAAACTGGGATTATTTCTGCACCAAATATTAACGCTATAATGGGTAAAACTGATGCGTTGGCGGCTACAACCTCGCCCACGAGTGCGCCTTGGCTACTTTATGAGGAAGGTGTAGGTACAGAAAAATCTCAAAGAAATTATGCAAATCTTCAAAAAACAATGCTTGTGGAAAATTTGAGTAGTTTTTCTGATTTCACATTGACTATCAAAATAGTTCCCTTGCCAATTGAAATTTTAAATTTTTCTGCAAAGAAACAAGAAAATAATGTAATATTGCAGTGGCAAACTACCTTAGAAAAGGATTTTGATTACTTTTTAATAGAAAAATCTACACAAAATAATGCTAACAATAATGCCTTTAATTTCGTAAATATAGGACGTACTGCAAGTGCGCAAGTAAATAATAATACACAAAACATCAATAATTATGCTTTTATTGATGTTTTAGGAGATTTTAATAATGCTAATGGCAACACAATAAATGTATCAGAAAATATTTATTACCGCCTCAAAATAGTTGATAAAAATGGGACTTTTCGTTATTCTAATGTAAGATTTATAAAAATAAATAATAATCAAAATAACCCACAAAATAATGTTGTTATTTATCCAAATCCTACGCAAAATAATGAAATAAATATTTATTTTATTGATAGCAAAAACAATAGCAATACTCAAAATACAAATATTTCTATTACAAATATCTTAGGGCAAAAAATTTATGAAAATGATATAAATATTGGGAATATTACATCAAAAAATATGAAAATCAGTACAGAAAACTGGTCAAAAGGAATTTATATTATCAAAATAATTATAAATAACGCATTGATTATTAAGAAAGTAGAGATAAAATAATCAGCAAGATAATAAGCAAAATACTAAGAATTAGATGGCAGAAATAATCTACGCAAACGACAAATTAAAAAAACGGAAAAAACTAATAAATTTATTTTCTTATATCAGCATAGCAGCCATAATAGCAAGTTGTATTCCTGATGTTGTAATGGGTTTGTGGCTGAATGTAGGTTTGGTGTTTTGTACGTTGCCTTTATTTTTGGTTGTTTTACTCATCAATCATAAAAACAAGGTAGATTTAGCGGGCATTTTATTTAATATATTGCTTAGTGCTTTGCTTTTCCTTTTTGCTAATTTGCTAGGAAAAGTGGTTAATATGCATATTTTTTTGCTATATATATTTATTGGTGTTTTTTTTACGGCAAACTTTGATAAAAAAATATTGCTATTTAGTCAAATGTTGCTCCCTATTGTTTTATATGCTATTTTGGAACTTACTAATTATGATTTAATTCCTAAATTAGAAGGCACGACAACAGCACAATTAGAAATATTTGGTATTATTAATTTTAGTATCATTTTTATTACAATGCCGTTGCTTATCATTTTGATTATCAATACTTATGTAAAATCAGAAGAAGAAATACGCATTTATGCTCAAAACTTACAACAACAAAATACAGATTTATTAACTTCAAATACGGCTTTAGAGCAATTTGCTTATGTAGTTAGCCACGACTTACGCTCACCTATTGCTTCTATGCAGGCTATTTTGGATTTATCTAAGACAGAAACCAACTTGGAAAACCTAAGAGAATACCAAAAATTTCAAGACATAAGTCTCAAAAAACTTGATGAATTTGTAACTGATATTTTGCACTATTCTAAGAATACAAAAACTGAAATTGTTTATACAAAAATAGATTTTAAAGAATTTTTACAAGAAGTTATCACGCAACACCGCTACGACGACAATAGTGCTGCAGTAAAGATAAGCATTGAAATAGACCAAAAAACTGATTTTTATACAGATACATACAGAATGGGGATTGTTTTTAATAACCTCATTGCTAATGCTTTACGTTATTCTGACCTCAAAAAACCTCAACCAAATCTTCTAATTCAAGGTTTTTGTAATGAAGATAAAGCAATTATTAGTTTTATAGACAATGGAATAGGTATTGAGAAAGAATATTTGGAGAAGATTTTTGATATTTTTTATAGAGCCAATACGCACGCAAAAGGTACAGGAATAGGACTTTATTTAGTTAGAGAATATCTGCAAAAAATCAAAGGGACAGTAAATGTACGTTCTGTATTTGGAGAAGGAACAGAATTTGTTATAGATATTCCTAATCATTTATTAAATCTGAAAAATTAAAAAAAGAGTAAAGAAGATAAAAGAAAGCAAAATTTGCTGAAAATTTGCTTTTAAGAAGTTTATCCACTAAATTGCGTGGAATAGAATTAGTAACCTAACAAAATAATATCAACAACAAAAAACATTTTTAAACAAATAAGTGAATAACCTCTATTGTGAAGACTTTAAAACCATTATATATTAAAGAAAGATTGGGCGCAATAAGCGACGAAGTTATCTCACCTTTGGTTATTTTAAACCATATAGAAGAGATTTTTGAGATTTCTGGCACGTCCCTTTTGCACGGAAACCCTGTAGAATTTTACGAGCCTGTCCTCAAATGGCTACGTGATTATTTGGAAAATCCCAATAAAAAGACCGTTTTTACATTCAAAATGCGTTATTTTGATACAGGTTCATCAAAAATGCTCCTTGATATTATGAATATGTGTAAAGATATTCCTAATATAAAAATTTATTGGTATTATATGAAAGATGATGAGGATACAATGCAAGCAGGTTATGATTTTGCAGAAATAATCAACCAAAAATTTGAATTTATTGAAATCTAAATGAATGGTGAATTATAAATTGTGAATAGTGAATTAAAATTCATAAAAAATAGTATGTTATACAATCAATTACCAATATTTTTGTATTTATTCACAATTTCTAATTCCTAATTCCTAATTATTTAATGTCTGAAGAAACCAAAAATATATTGCTTTTGCTCTCCATTCCTTTGAGTGGTGGTTTTGTGGGTTGGTTTACCAATTGGCTTGCTTTGGTGATGACTTTTAAGCCACTAGAATACTGGGGAGTGCGCCCATTTGGCTGGCAAGGTATTATTCCTTCAAAAGCTGGACGTATGGCAGAAATTGCCGTTGATATGATTACGACAAAACTCCTCTTTATTAATGAGCGTTTTGACCAAATTAACCCCAAAATTGTTTCAAAAGAGATGCTTCCAAGTCTTACAGACCTTTCTCGTAGGCTCATCAATGAAGTGATGGAAACACAAGCCCCAACTATCTGGAAAAACACCCCTGATATGATTAAAAACCGTATTTATCAGAGCGTTTCAGAAGATTTGCCTGCTGTGGTAGAACAAATGCTAGAAGATATTAAAACTAATCTGCCAGAACTTTTAGATGTCAAAAAAATAGCAGTACGCACACTCACACGCAATAAGGAACTTCTAAACAAGATGTTTCAGAAGTGTGGGGAGAAAGAATTTAAGTTTATTGAGGTTTCTGGTTTATATTTTGGTTTCTTGTTAGGACTTCCTCAAATGGTGGTTTCTTACTGGTACAATCCTTGGTGGTTTTTGCCACTTTTTGGGCTGATTGTAGGCTATTTGACCAATGATTTGGCATTGCGTTTGATTTTTGAGCCACTTTATCCAAAAAAAATACTTGGTTTGTTTACCTTTCAAGGGCTTTTTATCAAAAGACAAAATGAAGTTTCAGAGGTTTATTGCAAAATGGTTAATAATGAGATTTTGACTACTGAAAGTATGTTTGAGTACGTAATGCGTGGTCCTGGGTCTACTAAAATGGCGCAACTTTTGGAAGCACAAGTGCATCAAATCATAGAAAAAGCCATAGGAAACTCCAAACTTTTGGTAGAAACCGTTGTAGGAAAACGCCTAGAAGCTATCAAAAATATTGCCTCCTACCGCATTATACAAGAAATGCCTATTTCTGTGCGGTCTATTTTTGATTACACAGAAAAATCTTTGGACTTAGAAAATGAGCTTTTACGCAAAATGAAAGCACTTTCTCCCAAAGAATTTGAAGGATTTTTGCGTCCAGTTTTTCAGGAAGACGAAATGAAACTTATTTTAATAGGAGCATTTTTAGGACTTTTGGCAGGTTTTGCACAATATTATTTTCTGTTTTAGGAGTTTTTGAGGATAAAATAATTATTCATTTTAATTCATTAAACTAACTTAATTGGTTATACTTTCTAAAAACGTAAGATAAAACATTTATGCCTAAACTTTCTAAAAGCTTCTAATTTTTTGGGGAATTTAGGCATCTGTATCAATAATAATGGTTACTGGTCCGTCATTGAGCAAACTAACTTTCATATCAGCACCAAAAATCCCTGTTTGGATTATTTTATTAAGGTTTTGCTCCAAATTTAAAATAAATTTCTCATATATTGGCACAGCTATTTCTAGGCGTGCCGCCTCCAAATAACTTGGGCGGTTGCCTTTTTTGGTATTTGCAAGCAATGTAAACTGACTTATTAGCAAAATATCCCCTCCAATATCCTCCAAAGAAAGATTCATTTTGTCGTTTTCATCAGAAAAAATACGCAATTCAATGATTTTTTTGGAAAGCCAATTTATCTTTTCTTGTGTATTGATGTTGTCTGTTTGTGCTATACCCAAAAGCACCAAAAAACCTTGTTTTATTTCCCCTTTTATGGCGTTATTGATAACTACATTTGCCCAAGAAACACGTTGAATGACAGCTATCATAAGTAATTTTTAATTATGAATTATGAATGAATACATAATGTTAATAATAAGTTTATTGCATAAATTTTAAATAAAAAAAACGAATTACAGTTGTCTTTGTAATTCGTAATTTTCAATTCGTAATTGAACGAAAGTTTACTTCGCTGCTGCTATGCGTATAGGGGTAGCACGTTTGCGCACTACTTTTTCTTCTTCCTTAATAACAATATCTTCAACACCAGCCAAAATACGTCCACAATGCTCACAAACAGTAATTTTCTTTTTGTTACGAATATCCGCCTGTCTTTGTGGAGGCACAATATTAAAGCAACCGCCACAAGCCTCACGCTTCACCATCACGACACCAAGCCCATTATTAGCATTTTTGCGGATTTTGTCGTAAGAAATAAGCAAGCGTTCTTCAATATTTTTAGATTGTTTTTCTCTATCTTTATTGAGTTTAGCTTCGTCTTCTTCACTTTCTGTAAGAATCATAGAAAGTTCTTTTTTCTTAGCTGCAAGGTCTTTTTTGCGGTCGTCAAGTTCTTCTTTCAAGATGTCCATTTCACGCTTTTTGCCATCAATTTGGTCTTTTCCTTCTTTGGTGCGTTTGTCCATTAGTTGCATTTCAAGCTCTTCAGATTCTATTTCTTTAGAAAGTGCTTCAAATTCACGGTTATTTTTGACGTTATCTTGTTGTTTTTTGTATTTTTCAGCAAGTTTTTCAGCATCTTTTTTAGCAATTTTGTATCCTGCTATATTTTTATCAATTTCTTTGACAGTTTCCTCAAATTTGCTCATTCTGGTTTGCAAACGTGCTACTTCATCTTCCAAATCTTGCACGTCATCAGGCAAACTGCCTCTAATTTTTTTGATGTCATCTATTTCAGAATCAATGCTTTGCAGTTTCAATAGTGCGTCTAGTTTCTGGGCAATAGTTTTTTCCATTATGCTTTGAATAGGATTTGTTTTTGATAAAATTGAGTAAATATAGAAACAGTTATTTATGATAATTCTAATGAATGTGTTGTTGCTTGTCGTTCCCCACGTTCCACGTGGGGCTATTATTGTTAAACCCTTTCAGGGTTTTTTAAATAGCATTTTTTTGTATTAACTCACAATTTATAATTCATAATTCATAATTACACAAAATATTGAACAGGATTTGTATTTACTTTGGATTTCTTAAATATTTTAGGTGCAATATTACTAAATTTTTCTGACAATACCTTAAAAATTAAGTCTTTTGTAAAAATTTCGCTTTCATAATGTCCAATATCCGCCAAAATAATACGGTTTTCTGTATCAAAAAACTCGTGATATTTCACATCTGCAGTAATAAAAATGTCCGCTTTTTGTGCCATAGCAGCCCCCAAAAGGAATATTCCTGCGCCACCACAAACAGCAATAGTTTGGATATTTTTGTTCAAAAGTGGTGTATGTTTAATAATTTTTAATTGCATTTTTTCTTTCAAATATTTTAAAAAATCTTTTTCTTCAATAGGATTTTTGAGTGTGCCTATTGCCCCTGCGCCTACGTTTTGGTTATAATTTTCCAACAGAAAAATATCATACGAAACTTCCTCATAAGGGTGCGCCTCACGCAAAGCACGCATCACTTTATTCTCCAAAAAACTAGGAAAAATCACCTCAATTTTATTTTCTTTTACTTTTTCTAGTTTATTT